>NZ_JAVXIQ010000011.1:0-136332 GCF_036648275.1 Hafnia sp.
ATGGCTTTATGATTTTGGGAAAAATAACCGATATTGACCAACAGGCCGATCTCCCTGCCGCGCTACGTGCGATCGTCAAACAAGCATTAGCCTTAGCGCCAGAAACGCTAGAACCGGGGCGCTATGAAATCGACGGCAATGATATCTTTATCAATGTGATGGCCTTTGAAACCGCCGATGCGCAAAGCAAACGTTATGAACAGCACCGCGACTATGCCGATATTCAAATTCTGCTTAGCGGCAATGAACGTATCGATTTTGGTCCCGCCAATTCTGGGCAAGAACTCGATACTTATCATGAAGACGATGACTATCAGCTGTGTAGCGAGGTAGAACCGCAACAAACGCTCCACATGCAAGCGGGCATGTTTGCGGTGTTTCTCCCCGGTGAACCGCATAAGCCAGGATGCGTCGCAGACCAATCGCAGACGATTAAAAAAGCGGTGATCAAAGTACGGAAACGCTGTCTCACCCACTGAGATTTCCAAATCATAATAACAATGCAGTAAGACGACTGTTTCTCTTTGACCGCGTGATGTGTATATACCCCCTATATGTACATCGCGCTTTTTTTAACACCTCACTCTTGCTACGCTCTATCACATCAACTCTCCGCAGCCACGATCGCCTTAAGCAGGTGAAAACAGGGAAATTATGCAGCCTCAAGCCCCTCGCCTTAAACCGGGGAAAATCCTCGACACCTTAGGTGCGATGCAAAACAGCCTGACTCGTGTTGCCCAACGCATTGCGCAGTACATTCTTCGAGCCCCTCAACGCGTCACGCAGCTTTCCATTGCCGAGCTTTCCCGACAAACGCAGGCGGGCGAAGCCTCCGTGATCCGTTTATGCCGCACGCTGGGCTATAAAGGCTTTCAAGATTTCAAAATGGATTTGGCTATCGAATTGGCCACCGCGGAACCTGAAGCCAATGCGCCGTTGCTCGATGCTGAAATTGGAGATATCGACGATGCGCACACCATTGGCTTAAAACTCCAAAATACGATCAACAACGTGTTGTCTGAAACGCTCAATTTGTTAGATATGCATCAGGTCGGTCAGGTGGTTGAGGCGCTGAGAAACAGCCAGTCGGTATATATTTTTGGCGTGGGTTCCTCGGGCATCACCGCAGAAGACATGAAACATAAGCTAATGCGCATTGGGCTGCGTGTTGATGCCGTGACCAATAATCATTTTATGTATATGCAGGCTACGCTGCTCAACGCTGGCGATGTTGCGATAGCCATCAGCCACTCGGGAAGTTCGCCAGAAACGGTGCATGCGCTCACGTTAGCGAAACAGGCCGGAGCAACCACCGTTGCGCTAACGCATAATTTAGGCTCTCCATTGAGCGAGGTAGCAGATTTCAGCCTCATCAACGGTAATCGGCAAGGTACGTTACAGGGAGACTCTATTGGCACCAAAACAGCACAGCTGTTCGTCTTAGATTTGCTGTACACCTTGTTGGTTCAGAGAGCACCAGAGCAGGCGAGAGAGACGAAACTGCGCACCATGAGAGCCTTGGATATAACAAAATAATCCTTCGGTAGCGCCACAGTTTTACCCGGTTTCAGATACAAAAAAGCCAGTCAAATGACTGGCTTTTCACTGACTTAACAACCTAGCTTCACGCTGTTATTTAACATTGTGATTTAGCATTGCTATTTAACAACGCGCAATGAAGGTCGTCCGCGAGGCGGCGGCGTTGGTTCATCGCCATCGTCATCAGACTCAACGGGAACGTCTGGCAAATTACCATCAATCACCGTCATGCTTGGCTCGCTTGTCGTTTCATCGTCTTCTACCGACATCAACGGCATTTCGTTTTCGTAAGCAGGTTCAGGCTCAAACATTGTACCAGCCCCATTTTCACGCGAGTAGATCGCCATGACTGCGGAGATAGGCACATAGACATTACGAGGAACGCCACCAAAACGCGCATTGAAGCGAACGGCATCATCGCCCAGCTCAAGATTACCAACGGCACGCGGCGCAATGTTCAATACGATTTGACCATCGCGAGCAAACTCCATCGGCACCATCACACCATGGCGGTTAACATCAACCACCAAGTGCGGCGTAAGCTGGTTATCAAGCAACCACTCATAGAAGGCACGCAGCAAGAATGGGCGGCGTGGCGACATTTGAGACAATTCCATGATTAGCCTCGGGTATGCAGACGCATTTCACGCTCAGCTTCAGTCATAGAAGCCAAGAATGCATCACGCTCAAAGACGCGAGTCATGTAGATTTTCAGTTCTTTAGAACCAGCGCCAGACAATTCAATGCCCAGAACCGGCAAACGCCATAACAGCGGTGCCAAATAGCAGTCAACCAAGCTGAACTCGTCGCTCATGAAGAATGGCTTCTGAGTAAAGACAGGCGCGATAGCCAGCAGCTCTTCACGCAGCTGTTTGCGCGCGTTGTCAGCTTCCTGAGCAGTACCTTTTTCAATCTTGTGCAGCAGTGAATACCAGTCGTTTTCGATGCGATGCATCATCAGACGGCTTTCACCACGGGCAACTGGATAAACTGGCATCAATGGTGGATGCGGGAAACGCTCGTCCAGATATTCCATGATGATACGGGATTCATACAGAGTCAGCTCACGGTCAACCAACGTCGGTACTGTGCGGTACGGGTTGAGGTCAATCAGATCCTGCGGCAGGTTATCCATCTCAACCTGCTCAATCTCGACGCTGACACCCTTTTCAGCCAGTACGATACGTACTTGATGGCTAAAGATGTCGGTCGGGCCGGAAAACAGCGTCATTACCGAACGTTTGTTGGCAGCGACAGCCATGAAAACCTCCAGGTATATTCAGAATTTTTACTGCTACCAGCCACCAGGTGGCCAGCCAGAAGTGATGTCACCCAGATTCGGAAAGCCATTGCTGTTCAAAATACAAACAAAAAATGAACAATACCGGACATTTGGGCAGAAAATTGGATGATAGTTTACCAGATTTTGTGACCTTTGTGGTGAGTCGATTCTGGAAATGGGAAAAAAGAGGTGGCAATCAGCAGATTACCGTGCTTATTCGCGGGTAACAATCCATAAAAAAACCCGCCGAGGCGGGTTTTTTCGCAAATTGCAATCTGCCGAAGCAGAATCCAATTAACGCTTGGAGAACTGAGGACGACGACGTGCTTTACGCAGGCCGACTTTCTTACGTTCAACTTCACGAGCATCACGAGTAACGAAGCCTGCTTTACGCAGTTCGCCACGCAGTGACTCGTCATATTCCATCAGTGCGCGGGTGATACCGTGACGGATCGCACCAGCTTGACCAGAAATACCACCACCTTTAACGGTGATGTACAGGTCCAGTTTACCAATCATATCGACCAGTTCCAGCGGCTGACGAACTACCATGCGGGCAGTTTCACGACCGAAGTACTGTTCCAGAGAACGTTGGTTGATTACGATTTTACCACTGCCCGGTTTGATAAACACGCGAGCGGCGGAGCTTTTGCGGCGACCAGTGCCGTAGTATTGAGTTTCAGCCATTGCCTATAATCCCGATTAAATGTCAAGAACTTGCGGTTGCTGTGCCGCGTGATTGTGCTCGTTACCAGCGTAAACTTTCAGTTTACGGTACATAGCACGACCCAGCGGGCCCTTCGGCAGCATGCCTTTAACCGCGATCTCAATGACACGCTCAGGGTGGCGAGCAATCATCTCTTCAAAGGTCGCTTGTTTGATACCACCGATGTGGCCGGTGTGATGGTAATAGATCTTGTCAGAACGCTTGTTGCCGGTTACAGCAACTTTTTCTGCGTTCAGAACGATGATGTAATCACCAGTATCAACGTGCGGAGTGTATTCCGCTTTATGCTTGCCACGCAGGCGACGAGCCAGTTCAGTAGCCAAACGGCCCAGAGTCTTGCCGTCTGCATCAACTACGTACCAGTCACGTTTTACGGTTTCTGGCTTAGCTGTAAAAGTTTTCATTAAAAGCTTACCCAATTTAAGTTACACGTTGGTGAACACCCAAACGCTTACCTGTGTAAAAAAGTAAATGTATTAGAGGCTCACACGACCATCGTCCAGCAAACCTACCCCTTCGAATAGCCAATGCCGGCACATAAAGTTTTTGGGAAAAAAAACTTCGTTGTAACGTGGGGTCGCAAGATTATAGAGAAGTAGAATCTAAAGATCGAATAATTTTTCGGGCTAAAATTGATTTTATGATTGCATCCGGTAGACAGCGGCACCGGATGCGAGTGTTTTTTAAACAAAACGTTATGGCAAATGCTCTAAGCGCAAATAATCTTCGCTTTGCATCTCCTGTAAACGAGACAAGCAGCGCTGATATTCAAACTTCAAATGATCGCCCTGATAAATTTCGAACATCGACAGCTCCGCGCTGATGATCAGTTTTACATGACGCTCATAAAACTCATCCACTAGCGCAAGGAAGCGGCGCGCCGTATTTTCATTCAGCGTATCCATCTTCTTGACATGATGCAAAAACACCGTGTGATAGCGCCGCGAAAGCGCAATATAGTCAAGCTGGCTACGCGCCTCCTCACACAGAACCGAGAACTCAACGGCTAATACACCTCCCGAACTGCACAGCGCAGGCAGTGGTCGATGGTTGATCTCTAACACGGGGTTAATCTCTCCTACGCTGCCCGCTAACTTGGCAAACATTTCATCCATGCGCTGCCGCGTTTCGGTGGTCATCGGGGTAAAATACAGTCCTGCTTGCGTCAACGTACGCAGACGATAATCGATACCCGCATCCACATTCATCACGGTGCAATAGCGTTTAATCAGATCAATGGCGGGCAGAAAACGGGCGCGCTGCAAGCCATTATGATAAAGGTTATCTGGGGGAATATTTGAGGTAGAAACCAGCGTAATACCACGGGCAAATAGTGCTTGCAACAGCGTGCCCAACAGCATGGCATCGGTGATATCCGACACAAAAAACTCATCGAAACACAGCACATCCGCTTCGTTTTTAAAGCCATCGGCAATGATTTCTAATGGATTTTCTTGCCCTTGCAACGCAACAAGCTCTTCTTGTACCCGCAGCATAAAACGGTGGAAATGCAAACGCAGTTTGCGTTCGCCGGGAATGCTGTGG
Organism: Hafnia sp.; assembly: GCF_036648275.1. Taxonomy (NCBI): domain Bacteria; kingdom Pseudomonadati; phylum Pseudomonadota; class Gammaproteobacteria; order Enterobacterales; family Hafniaceae; genus Hafnia; species Hafnia sp. Next base: position 5,094 of record NZ_JAVXIQ010000011.1, read on the forward strand.
AAAAACAGATCCATTAGCCATGTCTTGCCGCGCCCAACCCCGCCCCACATATATAGACCTTGCACCGGCTCCTGCGGCTTAGCTGCAGATTTTCCCCACAGGCTCTGCAAACGACCGCGCAATCCTCGACTTTCGACGACGGGTGTAGACTGTTCTCTCTCAATAAGCGCTTGCTGAATGGCTGTTAGAGCCTCGACAGTTTGCCGCTGAACGGCGTCTGGTTGGTAGTCTCCGGCATCGAGCGCCTGCTGATACAGCATGGTTGGCGTCAAGACGGACGTGGTGCGATTTGATGGCATTAGGTACAGGATCCCTACTCAATTTTTATCATTAGTTATATACCCAAAATAATTCAAGCAGCATTGCGGCGGCAAGTGAGCTCATCCCGATGAGCTTACATCAGTAAGTGATTCGGATGCGCGAATGTAGCCAACAAAAATGCGGCTTGAAGTATGACGGGTATAAAGAATTTTAAAAATCTTAAACGCTACTTTTCGTGCAGCTTAGCGGCTGATTGTCGCCTGTTAACTGACTTTTGTCTTGTATCGGCAATTGTTTTTGCCCGTAAACCTCTCAGCAATGCACCTTCAGGATTCCACTCAGGTAAGGTTAACGGTTATAGTGTGCTTATGTGTAGGATATGTCGTTGAATCCCTACTAAGTAAAATAGCTAACGCAAGCACATTCTATATACAGATAGGAGTCATCATGACCTGGGAGTATGCGCTTATTGGTTTAGTCGTCGGTATCGTGATTGGTGCGGTAGCGATGCGTTTCGGCAACCGAAAACTTCGCCAGCAGCAGGTGCTGCAAAACGAGCTCGAAAAGAGTAAAAACGAGTTGGAGCAATATCGCCAAGAACTGGTGAGCCATTTTGCTCACAGCGCCGAGTTACTCGATAACATGGCGAGCGACTATCGCCAGCTGTATCAGCACATGGCGAAAAGCTCAAACAATCTGCTGCCAGATATGCCGCCGCAGGATAATCCTTTCCGTTACCGCTTGACCGAAGCGGATAACGATCAGGCTCCAGTTGAGTTCCCGCCACGTGATTATTCCGATGGTGCATCTGGATTACTCCGCGCTGAACGCCGCGACAAATAATAAATATACCCAAAATAATTGGCGGGTATAAAACACTTCGGTGGCTGTTTTTTCTAACAGCCACCTCTTTTAATTACTCTTCTTAATCCCCACTTTGTTATTCTGAATAATATGGAACTTAATGCGCGCTGTTCGTTCTGAGTAGCACACCGGATTAATTTGCCCAAGACACATTGACCCTTTTGAAGACCATGAGAAAACATTCCATGATGAAGAAAAAATCTTTATTGCTCAGTGCGCTTGCTTTAAGCATGGGCTTAACAATGTTATCCGCACCGTTTGCCAATGCCGCATTACCACCCATCGTTGCTGGACAAAGCGTACCAAGCCTAGCGCCGATGTTGGAGAAAGTGCTGCCAGCCGTGGTTAGCGTTCACGTTGAAGGCATGCAAAATGCCAAACCAACGCCGGCGGCCAAAGGTGGAGAACGTCAGTTTGAGGGCTTAGGTTCAGGTGTCATTATTGATGCAGCCAAAGGCTATGTGCTGACCAATAACCACGTTATCAGCAATGCGACTACCATCAAAGTGCAGCTCAACGATGGACGCGAATACGCCGCTAAGCTGATTGGCCGTGACGAACAATCGGATATCGCGTTAATTCAGCTCACCGATGCGAAAAACCTGACGGCGATAAAAATCGCAGACTCAGACAAATTGCGCGTGGGTGATTTTGCCGTTGCCGTGGGTAACCCATTTGGTATTGGGCAAACAGCCACCTCAGGCATTATTTCTGCGTTGGGTCGCAGCGGGTTAAATCTCGAAGGTCTGGAAAACTTTATTCAAACGGATGCTGCCATCAACCGTGGTAACTCCGGTGGTGCCTTGATTAACCTCAACGGCGAGCTAATCGGGATTAACACCGCGATCTTGGCGCCGGGCGGCGGTAATATCGGCATTGGTTTTGCGATCCCAAGTAACATGGCGCAAAGCCTCAGCGCTCAGCTGATCAAATACGGCGAAGTTAAACGCGGCGTTCTCGGCATTCGTGGCCGAGAAATGACGGCTGACCTCGCGCAGGCCTTCAAGCTTGACGCGCAGCGCGGTGCTTTCGTAAACGAAGTCTTGGCAAACTCTGCCGCGGCGAAAGCAGGTATTAAAGCAGGCGACGTGATTATCGCACTCGATGGCAACCCGCTCAGCAGCTTCGCCGAGCTGCGCGCCAAAATTGGCTCAGCCGCACCGGGAACCGTGCTAAAACTCGGTTTACTGCGCAACGGCAAGCCATTAACAGTTCCCGTTACGCTTGAAAATAGCGGTGTTACCACCACTCAGGCAGAAAATATCAGCCCTTCACTGCAAGGTGCAACGCTAAGCGATGGCGATGTGAAAGGTACGCCGGGAATTAAAATTGATGACGTTGCCAAAGGCTCTGTTGCAGCACAAATGGGCATGCACAAAGGCGACCTGATCATTGGTATCAACAGCGAGCGTATTCGTGATATCGCCTCTTTACGTAAGGCTCTGGCGGCAAACCCACCGGTCATTGCGCTGCACTTATTACGTAACGGTGAAGGCCTGTATTTGCTGATTCGCTAGATGCGACTTCACTAAAAGAGTGATTTAAACAAAAACTGCACAAAAATCGGGCATAGGCGTGTGCCGTGCCCGATTTTCTCTGTTATTCTTCGCCTATCTTTTCTTACCCTTTCAGAAACTTCATGTTTACTAAGATATTACGCTCAGTTTTTCTGGGGCTTGTGGTAGCCATCATTTTGCTGATTGCGGTGCCATCACTGCGTCCGGTAGGGCTTTTTTCGTTATTTAAAGCAGCCTCATTCGAAGAAGCACCTGTTAGCTACAATTCTGCGGTGAAACGAGCTGCCCCCGCCGTCGTTAACGTTTACAACGGCAGCATGAATAATAGCGGTCAAGGCAACAATGGCTTAGCAATCAAAACTCTAGGCTCTGGCGTTATCATGGATAGCCGAGGCTACATACTCACCAATAAACATGTTGTCAGCGGCGCAGACCAAATCGTAGTCGCTCTACAAGATGGCCGCGTTTTTGAAGCTATGCTCGCCGGTTCAGATACGCTCACCGATTTGGCCGTGCTGAAAATTCAGGCGACCAATCTGCCGGTTATCACCATCAACCCAAAACGAGTTCCTCACATTGGCGACGTGGTTCTGGCTATCGGCAATCCCTATAACATTGGGCAAACCACAACCCAAGGGATTATCAGCGCCACCGGCCGTGTAGGGTTAAGCACCTATGGACATCAGAACTTCTTACAAACCGACGCCTCAATCAACCACGGTAACTCAGGCGGTGCATTAGTGAACACGCTGGGTGAGTTGGTGGGAATCAATACCCTATCGCTTGATAAGAGCAACGACGGTGAAACGCCTGAAGGTATTGGTTTTGCCATTCCAACCGCCCTTTCTACCAAGATCATGGCCAAGCTGATTCGCGATGGACGCGTTATTCGTGGTTTTATCGGCGTGAGCGGCAGAGAAATTGCACCGGCGCGCAATCAGCCGCAAGCCAATGCGATGGAGCGTATTCAGGGTATTATCGTGCGTGACGTGGCCGCTAACGGCCCTGCGGCTAATGCCGGAATTCAGCCGGGCGACATCGTGCTCAACGTCGATGGAAAACCCGCAGTCAGCGCGGCCGAAACCATGGATCAGGTGGCTGAAATTCGCCCTGGAACGGTAGTACCGGTAATTATTATGCGTAACGGTGAACGCATGACGCTCAGCGTGACCATCGAAGAGTTTCCAAACGTCGATTGATCACCTTCAGCGCAGCGAAAAAATGCCATAAAAAAACGCCATCGAAAGATGGCGTTTTTGTTTTCAAGCGTAGGCTAAATTACTCGCCTTTTACGCGCTCGATGTTTGCGCCCAAGGCGCTTAACTTGTTCTCGATGCGGTCATAACCACGGTCGATGTGGTAAATACGATCGACGATAGTTGTACCTTCCGCAACGCAGCCAGCAATAACCAAACTTGCAGACGCACGCAGGTCAGTGGCCATTACCTGCGCACCAGACAGTTTTTCAACGCCGTAGCAAATCGCAGTATTACCTTCGATTTCAGCATGAGCACCCATACGGATAAGCTCAGGGATATGCATGAAACGGTTTTCGAAGATGGTTTCGGTGATAACACCGGTACCTTCAGCCACCAGGTTCAGCAAGCTGAACTGAGCCTGCATATCGGTTGGGAAACCAGGATGCGGAGCAGTACGAACGGTAACGGCTTTTGGACGCTCACCGTGCATATCTAAGGAGATCCAGTCTTCACCGGTTTCAATATCTGCACCCGCTTCACGCAGTTTTGCCAAAACAGCATCCAGCGTATCAGGACGGGTATTACGGCAGATAATTTTGCCGCGTGTAACCGCAGCGGCAATCAGGAAAGTACCGGTTTCGATACGATCTGGCAGCACGCGATAAACACCGCCGCCCAAGCGCGCAACACCTTCAATGGTGATACGGTCTGAACCAGCGCCTGAAATTTTTGCCCCTAAGGTGTTCAGGAAGTTCGCGGTATCCACAATTTCCGGCTCACGTGCGGCGTTTTCAATAACCGTTGTGCCTTCAGCCAGCGTAGCCGCACTCATGATGGTTACGGTAGCGCCAACGCTCACCTTATCCATAACGATATGCGCGCCTTTCAAGCGACCATCAACGGAAGCTTTCACGTAGCCTTCTTCCAGTTTGATCTCTGCACCCAGCTGTTCTAAACCGGTGATGTGCAAATCAACGGGGCGAGCGCCAATCGCGCAACCACCCGGCAAGGAAACCTGACCATAGCCAAAGCGAGCAACCAGTGGGCCCAGCGCCCAAATAGACGCACGCATGGTTTTCACCAGATCGTAAGGAGCACATAGCTCATTTACGTTGCTCGCATCGACGTGAACCGAACCGTTACGTTCAACGCGCACACCTAACTGGCTTAACAGTTTCATCGTGGTGTCGATGTCTTTCAACTTCGGCACGTTTTGAATTTCTACAGGCTCTTCCGCCAGCAACGCAGCGAACAGAATTGGCAGGGCTGCATTTTTTGCACCAGAAATGGTGACCTCGCCGCTTAGGCGAGTGGGCCCCTGCACACGAAATTTATCCATTATTACCGATCTCAGTTAAATATTTGAAACAACCATCACCGCGAACGGTAATAGCGAGTATTGGGATCACAACGCATTAAGCTTGCGATCGCGCTGCCATTCTTCAGGGGTGAAAGCCTTGATCGACAGTGCGTGAATTCTGTTATCTGCAATGTATTCCATCAGAGGTGCATACACCGTCTGTTGTTTTTTAACACGGCTCATACCAGCAAACTGTTCGCCGACAACAATCACCTGAAAGTGGCTGCCGTCACCGGTTACATGGGCTTCCTGCAGGGATAATGCGTTCATCAACACATCTTTAATTTCGTTGTTGTCCATGGGCGCTCAATCATTGAATAAAGAAAAAATATGAACATCGTTTTGGCATTATTGGCATAAATGCTCTTTGCAGCCAAAAGGACTAAGCCGCCCATATTAGAGTAAATATGCTCTATCTTAAACAAAGAAAAGCCCCCGATAGCATCGTTATCGAGGGCTTTAGAAATAATCCTAATTATTGCACTGGGTTAGGAGGCTAATTCAGCCCCTTCAGCGATCAGGATGTCATTGAGGTTATAGAGCGCAATCAGCGTGCGTAGACGCTCGCTCACACCGGTAATCACAATCTGGGAAGCACCGCTCGCAGGCGTGTTTTGCACGTGAACCAGCATAGCGAGGCCCGCAGAATCCACACGCGCCAACTCGCTTAAATCCAGACGTTTCTTACCTTCAAGCAACGTGTGGCGATCGTCCCAAAAACTCATGAGTGAATCTCGGTCGAGAATACCAATCAGCTTGAGCGTATCTTCTTCGCTACGCCATTGCAGGATATTCGGCGTCATTATTTTTGATCCAGCGTAATCGGCTGTTGCGCAGATGAGATCAGCTGTTTGGTTAAACCATCAACGCCGTTCTGACGCAGAATAGATGCCCACTCATTTTGTTTGGTGGTGATCATACTGACGCCTTCTGCGATCATATCAAATGCCTGCCAGTTGCCCGTTTGGCTGTTTTTACGCCATTGGAAATCCAGACGAACCGGAGGACGCCCCTGCGGGTCAATGATAGTGACGCGAATAGGTACGATGGTCGCATCGCCCAAATCACGCTCTGGTGCAATGTTGTAGGTCTGACCATGATACATTGCCAGCGCCTGACCATAAGCCTGTTCTAAGTATGACTGGAAAGCCTTGAAGTAAGCGTCACGCTGTGCAGGTGTCGCGCCACGGTAATACTGACCCAGCACCAGTGCGCCTGCGTATTTTACCTGCACATACGGCATCAACTCTTCATGCACGATGGTGCGCAGATAGTTAGGATCCTGCTTGATTTTAGGCTGTTCGTTTTTAAGACGATCAAAAGTTTGCTTGGCTGCGGCATCCATCAGCTTGTAAGGGTTTGTCTGATCGACGGCAGCATTTGCCAGTGTTGGTACCAGTGGGGCTACCGCCAGCAGTGCCACCATTAACATACGTTTAAACATGAATAAATCCCCTTAAATTAATGTGCTGCCGGAGCTTCAGCAGGCGCAGATGCGTCGCCCGAAGCGCTGTCTTTCTTGTTGGCGTCATCGTTGCCACTCTTATATAAGAACTGGCCAATCAAATCTTCCAATACCATCGCCGACTTGGTGTCTTGAATGGTGCCGCCATCTTTAAGGATAGACGTTCCCATTTCAGGATCTTCAAAGCCCACGTTTAATGCGAGGAATTGCTCACCCAATAACCCTGATGTGCGAATAGCCAATGAGCTGGTATCTGGGATCTGGTTATATTGCTCGTCGATATCCATCGCGACGCGAGGCAGGTAGGTTTTAGGATCTAAAGTAATATCCGCAACGCGCCCAATCACAACGCCGCCGATTTTGATTGGCGAACGTGCTTTTAACCCACCGATGTTATCGAATGTCGCATAGATACGATAGGTTGGCTCATTGCCCAGCGATTTAACGTTTGCAACCTGCAAGCACAGGAATACTACCGCACACAGCGCGATAAGCATGAATACGCCAACCCAAATTTCACTTTTTTTCGTTTGCATTGCATCAGTTCCCAAACATCAGTGCTGTCAGCACAAAATCTAATCCCAAGACCGCCAGTGACGAATGCACGACGGTGCGCGTGGTCGCGCGACTAATCCCTTCAGAGGTGGGTATCGCATCATATCCGTTGAACAAGGCAATCCACATGATTGTAATGGCAAACACCACGCTCTTAATCATGCAGTTGACTAAATCCGTATGGAAATCGACCGAGCCCTGCATCGCTGACCAGAAGAAACCGCTATCAATGCTTTTCCAATCGACGCCCACTACAGATCCGCCCCAGATACCGACGGCCACAAAAATCGCCGTCAACAAAGGCATACTGATAAGGCCAGCCCAAAAGCGTGGCGCAACGATACGCCGCAGCGGATCGACGGCCATCATCTCCATGCTAGAGATCTGCTCGGTGGCTTTCATCAAACCAATTTCCGCCGTCACCGCAGAGCCTGCTCGCCCCGCAAACAGCAACGCAGTGACAACTGGGCCAAGTTCACGCAGCAGCGACAGCGCCACCATCATGCCTAGACTCGCCTCAGCGCTGTAGGTGGTTAAAATGAGGTAGCCCTGTAAACCGAGCACCATGCCGATAAACAAACCAGAAACCACGATGATCAGCAGAGACTGCACGCCAACGCTGTAAAGCTGTTTACGCAGCAGCGGCCATTGTTTGGCAAATTCTGGTTTACCTATCAAGGCATTAAACATCATCAAGCCTGCGCGCCCAAATGAAGCACAGACGTTGATTCCTCGGCGTCCAAACGACGCCAACGCATTTAACAGCATGAGATCACTTACTCCCTGATCCTAATGGGGCTAATCCAAGCAGCGCGGAACGATAATCGCCAGCCGGATAGCGGAATGGCACGGGTCCATCCGCGATGCCGTCAAGGAACTGTCGGACTCGCGGATCGCTATTGCCGCTGAGCTCCGCTGAACCACCTTGAGCCACAACGCGCTGATCCGCCACAATATAAGCGTAATCCGCAATACTCAATACCTCAGGCACGTCGTGAGACACCACCACGCAGGTAATACCCAGCGAGTGATTTAGCTCATCAATCAGTTTGACCAAAACGCCCATTGTTATTGGATCTTGCCCAACAAAAGGCTCATCAAACAAAATCATTTCAGGATCAAGCGCAATGGCACGTGCCAGCGCCGCGCGCCGCGCCATCCCGCCAGAAAGCTCTGACGGCATTAAACCACCGGCACCACGCAGCCCTACCGCCTCTAACTTCATCAATACCGTCGTGCGGATTAACGATTCTGGCAGTTGGGTATGTTCACGCAGCGGAAACGCCACGTTATCGAATACGGTCAGATCGGTAAACAACGCGCCAGATTGAAATAGCATGCTCATTTTTTTGCGAGCTTCAAACAGCTTATGACGCGAAAGCGATGGGATATTTTGCCCATCAAACCAAATTTCACCTTTATCTGGGCGGATTTGCCCGCCAATCAAACGCAGTAGCGTGGTTTTACCGATCCCCGAAGGCCCCATAATGGCAGTGATTTTTCCTTTCGGGACGGTCATCGTAATATCGGTAAAAATTTGCCGGTTACCACGGCTAAAACTCATGCCGTTGATTTCCACCAAATTTGTTGCCTGTTGATTCATGAGCAAGATTCTCTTAGTCATCTTTATGGCACTGATTTATGGCGATTTTCGCCCTCATCCATGAAGCTGCATTAGATTTCACAGCACACGCGTTCCAAACGGTATTCCAAAGATCGGGATTCTCTCACGTTCTGACCCAATACCGCGCCAATACTTTGGCTATATTTATAACAATTTTGCGATTACGGCGCTTAAACCAGACTTATCCGGCTCATTCTGACAAATAATTCTCATGTTTTTCTGGCTAAAGGTGCCATGGGTTTTACTTTTCCCTCTCTGGCAGTCAGAATTGTTAAGATTCACGATAGTTATGGCTTAACGCTGCATCGGTAGTTCATTTTCAATGAATTTCCGCCTCATTTGATAAGCCAAATCTTCGGAAATCATTTTTTCGCTTAACGTTTTTTACTATACCCAAAATAATTGGCGTTGCATCAAGGCGGCAAGAGAGAGGATCCCGAATGCAGCCAGCTCAGGGACAACGTCAAGTATGACGGGTATAGAAACTGCAAATGCTGGATTATACCCAACAAAGGACTCTGCATGCTGCTCGCCACCCTATTGTTGATCGTTGGTTTAATACTATTAGTTTATGGCGCAGACCGCTTAGTTTACGGTGCCGCAGCTATAGCACGCTCATTCGGCGTCCCGCCGATGATTATTGGGATGACAATCGTGGGGATAGGTACATCCCTGCCCGAGCTGACGGTTTCCCTCACCGCGGTAATGAATAATCAAATAAACACCGCTGTCGGTACAGTCATTGGCTCAAACATCGCGAATATCTTACTTATTTTAGGCAGCGCCGCGATATTACGCCCACTTTCAGTTCGGTCTGATATTCTCAGGCGCGAACTGCCGTTAATGTTAGGCGTCACAATTTTGTGCGGGTTTGTCCTTTATGACAATCAGCTAACGCGCCTAGACGGCGCTCTTTTGATTCTCGCCTTTGCGGCTTTTATGTGGCTGATGTTAAAGATGGCACGACTGGCGATGCGCGACGGCAACGATCCGCTCACCGATGAGCAGATGGCAGAACTTCCCAAGGATACCAGTAATACGGTGGCTTTATTATGGATTGCCTTGGGGCTGATTATTTTGCCGCTGTCGGCCAAGATAATCGTTGATAATTCAACGGTAATCGCCCGTTATTTCGGCGTCAGTGAATTGGTGATTGGCCTAACCATTATCGCCATTGGTACAAGCCTACCAGAACTCGCAACGTCCATCGCGGGAGCGATAAAAGGCGAGCACGATATTGTGTTGGGTAATATTATTGGCTCCAATATTTTCAATATTTTGATTGTACTTGGTGTTCCAGCCCTCATATCACAAGGGGATACCCAATTCGATCCTAGCGCCTTTAGCCGCGACTACTGGGTCATGCTTGGCGTGAGTGTAATGCTGACGGCCCTGTGTATCAGGCGAAAGCACAAAATTGGACGAAAAGCCGGAGCGCTGCTGCTATGCGGATTTGTTGCCTACGTCGTGCTGCTGTTCATACATCAGCCAATCGATATGTATTAAATAAGTACGAGACGGTGAGTACCGCTTCATTAAACGTACCGCCGATTAAACCGCTGAATCGAGTGAGAAAAAAACATGTCACATTTGGATTTACAGCCGGGATTTGATTTCCAGCATGTGGGAAAGCAGGTTCTTCAGACTGAACGCGAAGGACTGGCACAGCTAGATCAATACATTAATCAGGACTTCACCCACGCCTGCGAGGCGATTCTGGCCTGTATGGGGAAAGTTGTCGTCATGGGCATGGGCAAATCCGGTCACATTGGCCGAAAAATTGCCGCGACGCTCGCCAGTACAGGAACCCCGGCGTTCTTTGTGCACCCTGGTGAAGCTAGCCACGGCGATCTCGGCATGGTCACCTCCCATGATATCGTGCTGGCGATTTCTAACTCCGGCGAATCTCACGAGATCCAAGCGCTGATTCCGGTGCTAAAACGCCAAAAAGTTAAGCTTATCTGCATGACAAATAACCCTGAAAGTTCAATGGGTAAAGCTTCAGATATCCATCTGTGTGTTAAAGTCCCGCAGGAAGCCTGCCCGTTAGGGCTAGCGCCAACTACCAGTACGACCGCAACGCTGGTCATGGGCGATGCGCTGGCCGTTGCACTGCTGCAAGCGCGTGGTTTCACCGCTGAAGATTTTGCACTGTCGCACCCTGGCGGCGCATTGGGCCGTAAATTGTTGCTGCGCGTGAGCGACATCATGCACACCGGTAGCGAATTACCACACGTCAGCCGCGATGCTTCACTGCGCGATGCCCTGTTGGAAATTACGCGTAAAAATCTTGGGTTAACCGTCATCTGTGATGATTTGATGAAAATCGAAGGGATTTTCACCGATGGTGACCTGCGCCGGATTTTTGATTTGGGTGTTGATTTAAACAATGCGAAAATTGCCGACGTGATGACATCCGGCGGAATTCGTATTCGTCCAAACGCTCTAGCCGTCGATGCATTAAACCTGATGCAGGCACGTCATATCACATCGTTGTTGGTTGCCGACGGCGATCAACTGATCGGCGTCGTTCATATGCATGATATGCTGCGCGCTGGCGTGGTTTAAGATTTAACGTTTTAGGTGAAAAATTAATGAATGAACAAGGTATGAATATCGCTACCTGTTACGGCCCAGTTGCCCGTAAAATCATGGACAGCGCAGCAGATATTCGTCTCGTCATCTGCGACGTAGACGGTGTGTTATCTGACGGCCTGATTTACATGGGTAACAATGGCGAAGAGCTCAAAGCGTTTAACGTGCGCGATGGCTATGGTATCCGCTGTCTCATTACCGAAGGCATTCATGTGGCGATCATTACCGGTCGCCAATCCAAATTAGTCGCCGACCGCGCGGCTACGTTGGGAATTGAGCACCTATATCAAGGGCAATCTGATAAACTGATTGCCTTTGAAAAAATTCTCTCCGATCTGAATTTGCAGCCAAATCAGGTTGCGTATATTGGTGATGATTTGATCGACTGGCCAGTCATGGCCAAAGTAGGACTTTCCGTTGCTGTAGCAGACGCGCACCCTATTTTATTACAGCGCGCTCAATATGTTACCCGTATTGCAGGCGGGCGCGGTGCTGTTCGTGAGTTATGCGACCTTATCCTACAGTCACAGGGCAAACTGGATGAGGCCAAAGGGCTATCAATATGAGTAAAACCAAACGCTGGGTCATCCTGCTATTAACGGTCATTGCATTGGCGCTGATTGGATGGAATATCACCGAAAATGATTCCGATTCCGTGCTGACCCCCACGAATAATCAGGAACCGACCTACCGCAGCCAGCATACTCTGACCGTGGTCTATGACCCGACAGGTAAACTAAGCTATAAGCTGGTAGCAGAAGATGTTCAGCATTTCACCGAGGATAAAACCAGCTGGTTTACCCATCCGGTGTTGACGACTTACGATCAGGACATTCAACCGACCTGGTCTATTCGCGCTGATAAAGCAAAACTTACCGATGACCGTATGCTTTATTTATACGGCAACGTTGAAGTAAACAGTTTGACGACGACCTCGCAATTGGAAAGGATTACCACCGATAATGCGCAGGTAAATCTAGTGACTCAGGACGTCAGCTCTGATGATGAAGTCACTCTTTATGGGTCAAACTTCACCTCCCATGGTCTGAAGATGCGCGGGAACATGCGGGAAAAATCCGCAAGGCTGATTGACAAGGTAAATACCTATTATGAAATTCAAAACAAACAACAAAATCCTTAGCCTTATCATTGCCGGTTCATTGATCGCAGCCAGCGCCCCTGTGCTGGCGCTGACCGGGGATACAGAGCAACCGATTCATATTGACTCGGCTCAGCAGTCTTTGGATATGCAAGGCAACACCGTGACGTTTACCGGTGATGTGGTCGTGACCCAAGGCACTATCAAAATCAACGCCGATAAAGTTGTAGTGATCCGTCCTAACGGTGCTCAAGGCAAAGAAGTCGTTGAAGGTTACGGTAATCCCGTCACTTTCTATCAGATGCAAGACAACGGCAAACCGGTTAGCGGTCATGGACAGAAACTGCGTTATGAATTGGATAAAGACTTTGTCATCCTGACCGGCGACGCTTTCCTGAAACAGGTTGATAGCAGCATCAAAGGCGACAAAATCACCTATCTGGTTAAACAGCAGCAGATGGAAGCCTTTAGCGATAAAGGCAAGCGCGTAACCACGGTACTGATCCCATCCCAGTTGCAGGATAAGGGCGGCAAAGCGGCTCCGGCGGCAGCGCCAGCTAAATCACAACCGCAGAGCAAGCCTGCCGCACCGCAGGGTAAATCTCCGTTTAGTCAGTCCTCACAGACCAAGAGTAACTAATTCGTTATGGCAACTTTAATTGCTGAAAATCTGGCCAAGGCCTACAAAGGCCGCCGCGTCGTTGAAAACGTTAGCCTCACCGTTAACTCAGGCGAAATCGTAGGGCTGCTAGGGCCTAACGGCGCGGGTAAAACCACCACCTTTTATATGGTTGTTGGTATTGTGCCACGTGATGCGGGTCGCATTGAGATTGACGATGAAGACATCAGCCTGCTGCCGTTGCACGCACGTGCTCGTCGTGGGATCGGCTACCTGCCGCAAGAAGCCTCTATCTTTCGCCGCCTGAGTGTGTATAACAACCTTATGGCTGTGTTAGAGATTCGCGAAGATTTAACCAAAGAGCAGCGTGCCGATCGTGCCGATGAGCTTATGGAAGAGTTCCACATCGCTCATCTGCGTGACAACCTCGGACAATCGCTGTCTGGTGGTGAACGCCGTCGCGTTGAAATTGCACGTGCATTAGCCGCAAATCCTAAGTTCATCCTGTTAGATGAACCTTTTGCGGGCGTTGACCCAATCTCTGTTATTGATATTAAAAAAATTATCGAACACCTGCGCGACCGCGGTTTGGGCGTATTGATTACTGACCATAACGTGCGTGAAACGCTAGACGTTTGTGAACGTGCTTATATCGTGAACCAGGGCAACCTCATTGCTCATGGTACGCCATCTGAAATCTTGGCCGATGAGCAGGTTAAACGCGTCTATCTGGGTGAAGAATTCCGTCTGTAACGGCGGCTATCTTGCGTCATATTTACCCTGTGCCATCTCGTGCAGGGTATACCGCACGGTGGTCTTCATGCGGCCGGACTCTTTTTAGTTTAGCAGGCACTCTGCTTACACCAATGGAAATGAGCTCGCGATTATGAAGCAAGGTTTGCAACTCAGGCTAAGTCAGCAGTTAGCGATGACTCCACAGCTGCAGCAGGCAATTCGCCTGTTGCAATTATCAACGCTAGAGCTTCAGCAAGAGATTCAACAAGCATTAGAAAGCAACCCGCTGCTTGAACAAGATGACACTCACGATGAAATCGAAACTTCAACGGAAGAAGTCAACGAAGAGCTGGATACCCGCGAACAGCTAGAGCAGCCGGACATGCCGGAAGAACTTCCTCTCGATGCCACATGGGACGAAATCTATACGGCTGGCACCCCATCAGGTACAGGAACGGACTACAGCGACGACGAGCTGCCGATCTATCAGGGTGAGACCACCCAGACCCTGCAAGACTATCTGATGTGGCAAGTTGAACTCACCCCATTTAGTGATACCGATCTGGCTATTGCCACCGCCATCGTCGATGCTGTGGATGATACTGGCTACCTCACCTCTTCTCTCGACGATATTTTAGAGAGCATGGGCGATGAACACGTCATGATGGATGAAGTCGAAGCGGTACTTAAACGCGTACAGCGTTTCGACCCCGTCGGCGTCGCCGCCCGCGATCTGCGTGATTGCCTGCTGGTTCAGCTCTCACAGTTTACCGATGGAACACCTTTCCTTAACGAAGCACGCCTCATTGTTGATAAGCATTTAGATCTCTTAGCTAATCACGATTTCCGTAATCTGATGCGTTCGACTAAGCTAAAAGAAGATGTCCTCAAAGCGGCGATGCAGCTGATCCAAACGCTCGATCCGCGCCCAGGGCTTTCTATCAACACCGGCGAGTCCGACTACGTGATCCCAGACGTTTTGGTACACAAACATCAAGGACGCTGGGCAGTTGAATTAAATCAGGACAGCGTTCCACGCCTTAAAATTAATCAGCACTACGTTTCGCTCGGAGCACAAACCCGAAGCGATAGCGATACCCAGTTCATCCGCAGTAACCTGCAGGAAGCGAAGTGGCTGATTAAAAGTCTGGAAAGCCGTAATGAAACCTTACTGAAAGTGTCGCGCTGTATCGTAGAGCAGCAGCAGGCATTTTTTGATAATGGCGCTGAGTTCATGAAACCGATGGTGCTGGCCGATATCGCCCAGCAGGTCGAAATGCATGAATCCACCATCTCGCGTGTAACAACGCAGAAGTTTCTGCACAGCCCGCGAGGCATATTTGAACTGAAATATTTCTTCTCGAGTCACGTCAGCACCGAAGACGGCGGTGAAGCCTCCTCAACGGCAATCCGTGCTCTCGTGAAGAAACTCGTTGCGGCGGAGAACCCTGCCAAACCGTTGAGCGACAGCAAGCTAGCGACCTTGCTTGCCGATCAGGGTATTATGGTTGCCAGACGTACCGTTGCTAAATACCGAGAGTCTTTGTCCATCCCACCGTCAAACCAACGCAAACAATTGGTTTGACCATAACAGAGAAGGAAGACACTATGCAGCTCAACATTACCGGACACCATGTCGAAATAACCGAAGCTTTGCGCGAATTTGTCACCACTAAATTTGGCAAGCTAGAGCAATATTTTGACCGAATAAATCAGGTTTATGTGGTACTGAGCGTGGAGAAAATCCAGCACATTGCGGAAGCAACGGTACATATTAACGGCGGTGAGCTGCATGCTACCTCGGAGCAGCTAGATATGTATGCTGCGATTGATACTCTGGTTGATAAACTGGCGCGCCAGCTCAATAAACATAAAGACAAATTGAAACAACACTAGCGTTTAAATTGTTTAAACGCCTGCTGACTTCATCGGCCTGTTTCCTCCATGAAACGGGCCGATAAGCCATCATGGGGAGCATGAAAAATCAGCCCTTTGGTCTGATTTAAATGAAGAAGATGAGATGAGTAACGATTTAACTATGCCATTAACCTCCGTACTGAGTCCGGAGTGCACGCGCAATGCAGTTCACTGTTCCAGCAAGAAACGCGCTCTGGAAATCATCAGCGAACTCGCAGCTGCACAGCTGAACCTGCCACCACAGATCGTCTTTGATGCGATCTTAACGCGTGAGCGTATGGGGAGCACCGGCATTGGCAACGGCATTGCGATTCCTCACGGCAAGCTTGAGGAAGACACCCTGCGAGCCATTGCGGTTTTCATTCATCTAGAACAGCCGATAAGCTTTGACGCTATCGATAATCAGCCCGTCGACCTGCTGTTTGCCTTGCTAGTTCCCGCTGACCAATGCAAAACCCACTTACAAACGCTCGCGATTATGGCGCAGAAATTGGCCGATAAAGGTGTATGCCGCCAATTACGCAGTGCGCAAAGCGATGATGAGCTGTACAAAATCATTACAGAATAAAGCGTTAGCACGCTGTCAAAACAGTGGCAGTAAGTGCTGCGTCACGTTACATTGGGTATAACAATGAGTGATAGACCTCCCTTGGGAGGTCAAATTTCCACAGACAGTCATAAGGCTGTCCGAAATTAAGGGGAGTTGTGACATGGTGCTGATGATTGTCAGCGGCCGTTCCGGTTCAGGGAAATCCGTTGCGTTACGTGCGCTTGAGGACATGGGATTTTATTGTGTAGACAATCTTCCCGTTGAGCTCTTGCCGAATTTAGCTCGCTCTCTGGCCGATCGCGGAACCTCCGCCGCCGTCAGTATTGACGTGCGTAACATGCCAGAATCTCCAGAAGTTTTGGAAACAGCGATGGACAGTCTGCCTGACAGCTTCTCTCCACAGTTGCTGTTTTTAGATGCCGATCGTAATACGCTAATCCGCCGATACAGCGATACCCGCCGTCTGCACCCTCTCTCGACTAAAAATCTGTCGCTCGAAAGCGCCATTGATGAAGAGAGTGATTTGCTGGAGCCACTACGCTCACGTGCCGATCTTATTATCGATACGTCCGAAATGTCGGTACATGAACTGGCTGAAATGTTGCGTACACGCCTGCTTGGCAAACGCGAGCGCGAGCTGACGATGGTGTTTGAATCATTTGGTTTCAAGCACGGTATTCCGATTGATGCCGATTATGTCTTCGACGTTCGCTTTCTGCCAAACCCGCACTGGGACCCAAAACTACGCCCAATGACAGGTTTAGATAAACCGGTTGCTGCATTTTTAGATCGTCATACCGAAGTGCATAACTTTATTTATCAGACCCGCAGCTATTTGGAACAATGGCTGCCAATGCTGGAAACCAACAACCGCAGCTATCTCACGGTAGCCATCGGCTGTACCGGCGGCAAACATCGTTCTGTTTATGTGGCTGAACAGCTTGCAGATTATTTCCGCTCACGCGGGAAAAACGTGCAATCTCGTCACCGTACGCTAGAAAAACGTAAATAGGCACCGTTGAATGACCGTTAAGCAAACCGTGGAAATCAAAAATCGTCTGGGCATGCATGCTCGCCCAGCGATGAAATTGTTTGAACTGGTTCAAGGCTTTGATGCAGAAGTATTGCTGCGTAACGAAAGCGGCGTTGAAGCCGAAGCCAGCAGCGTCATCGCACTTCTGATGTTAGATTCCGCTCAAGGCGGTCATATTGAGGTTCAGGCCGAAGGGCCGGATGAAGATAAAGCGCTAGAAGCCGTGATTTCGTTGTTTGAAGCCGGATTTGATGAAGACTAGTTGATTCCATATTTTCATGTTAAAAGCCTCTACGCGCAGAGGCTTTTTTATTTTAATTTTCTGTGATCAACAAGATGAGATTAACTTCGGCTCAAACAATCCATCGCAATATCCCTAAACTGCTCAAAGTCAGTGCTGGCCAACAGTCGCCCTACGGCACGCTCTCGCATAAAGGTCACGAACAAGTCGTAAATAGCCATCGCCTCTTCATAATCCTGTTTGCTAATGGCGAGCAGAAAAATCACATGCGCCGTTTCGTTCTCGCCCCAACGCACGCCTTGCGGAGCAAGCACGGTGTAAATCACCGTTTTCTTGGCCAGCAATCCTAATGAATGGGGTAGCGCAATACCCTCGCCCAGCATCGTAGACACAATGCCTTCACGCTCAACCAGCGAAGGATGAAAATCTGCGTCGACGTACCCTTCCTGCTGGATTTGATGGCAAATACGGGCAAACAAATCCGCCTGCGAAACAGGCTCATGCAAGACACAGAAATGAGTCGCATCAAAAAATTTTTCCAACATATAAGGCTTGGTACGATCGACTAAGACCAGCTTAGCCAACTGCTCTAACTGAAAACTGGTTGGGAAAGGTGCTACGGTGACAACCGGTTTATTCTTCTCAGGCACCTTCGCCATGGAGATAACAAAGTCTTCTTCGATATGCTCGAGCTTTTCATACTCTCTTAGCGAATCAACCTGATTGACGATCAGCTGTGGAAACTCACGTTTCAGCTTGGTTTCCAGCAAGCGCAACGTAGACATACCGGAATCACAGACCAGCAGCGCCTGCGGATGACGCTCGTAACCAATGTCATAATGGCGCTCCAACCCCACGCCGATGTGCAAAACCAGATAGCCAATTTCATTATCGGTAATGGTATAGGGCATATTTTTACCCCAACTCGACACCGCAGCCAGCGTCACATCATAGGCTAATGGATAATGCTGTTTGATATGCTCAAGCAGAGGGTTAGGGATATTTATCTGGTACTTAGCGCGAGTCATCATCGTTGCAATATGCGACAGCAAATCGCTGCTCAGTTGCTCATCGTCACGTAAATCGTAGTTATAATGCTCGTTGATAAAGCTAAGAATATGGCTTACCAGCGCATGGTTTTCATCGCCATCAATATTTTGCAGGCTGCTGGCATCCGTGATGCGTCGGGCAGCAATTTGCACGCTCAGATAGGCTACTTCGGTTTCAGGAATACCGCAGCCAAATCGCTCTTCCAGATAACGGGCAACGTCACGCGCGGCCTGAGTAAACACCGGTTCTACGTCGCTAACATCCAATATATCTAACAGAAAACCGGTGCGAATACGGTGCAAAATAATGCCGCAATAAATCAGTAGCTGCTGCTCAGCTTCATCCGTTAAACGGATATGATACTGCTGCATGGTGAGATGCAATTGTTCGCGCAGTTGGGCAATATCAATTTCAGGTAATACTTTGCCTCGCAGCTCGCCAAACAGCGGATCGCCCGCAGGATACTGAAACAACAGGTTTGCCAAACAGGCGCGCACCGCGTTCTCACGGCCAAACAGCTTCATACCATAGTGCGGCTTACTTTCTATCGTTAATCCGTACTTACCCACCATGTCACGCACATCGGCCATATCACTTTGCAATGATGCTCGACTAACAAACCAGCTGTCCGCCACATCATCGAGTTTGATTGGCTCACCCTGCGCCAAAAAACGCAGCAATAGATGCGTTACACGATCTTTTGCCGAGCGCGGTACGCTTCGCGTCGCTCGACTTTGCTGCTGTAGCAGTGAAAAACGGTCGGCATCATGCACATCTAACCGGTAGCCGCTGCCCCGTAAATGCACAAACTCGGCACCATATTGGCTCAGGATATCGTTCAACGCGGTGACGTCGGTTCGCACGGTTCGAGTTGAGACAGCAAAACGCCGCGCTAGCTCCTCTTGAGGCAACGTTTCCTCAAGAAGCGCATCAAACACCTGATTTAAACGAGGATAAGGAAATGAGATCATGCTAATACCGCTGCTAACTTACTGATGGACGCAACCCTGCGCAAAAAAATCATAGAGAAAACCAAATATGCAGAGGCAATTTATGGACCAACTTTACACTGATGTATCAAATCATACGGTGAATGGTTGCATTGGAATTATATCGTTCACTAGCAGATGCAGACAGGCAAGTAATGTGATCTAACGGGCAGAATTCGGAATTACTTCGCGGCGAGAAAAAAGAGAATGGCTGAAAACAACCTTAAAATTTACCTCACCCTATCCCTGCTCAAAAGTGGGAATCATTCATATTCGTTTAATGGCGCTCGATCGGCTCTTCCTTCTACCAACAAGGGCGACTGGGAGAAGCTATCTCTCCCAGCCCAAAAAGACTAGCCCACCAGCTTCTTCACCATCCCCAGCAACCGCGCAACATCTTCCGGACGCGTATTCCCCGAGGCTTTATCAATGATCGAACTGTAGATATGCGGGATCACTTTTTCTACGCCAGCATCCAGCGCAATTTTCAGGATCGCTTCAAAGTTATCCAGATCGATCCCGCCCGTTGGCTCTAGCCAGAAATTCTGTTTCGCACAGGCTTTAGCCACATACTCAAACTCTTCACGGCATTTCAACCCGCCCATTGGGAAGTATTTCACCGAGCTGCCGCCCATATCCTGTAATAGCGCAATCGCAGACTCGACAGGCACAATCGCATCAGGTCCTTGGCAGCTCAGCGGGCCGGTAGAGATCTTCACCTGCCCAACCGTGCCGGTAGGCGATACTAAACCATTCACCACCGATGCATTCTGCCCAAGCATTCCACGGCTGGTGCCCACGCCGGTAAATACCTGATTCACATGCTGTGGCTGCACCTCAGCTGAAATCTGCGACACCATCAGTGATTGGTTAGGATCTCCGGCCCCCAGTCCCACGGACAGCGCATTATTAATCAGCGCTGAGTACTCTTTCATATCCGCAACGGCAGAAGAAACATCGGGATAATCTTTCGATAGCACCCCAACCAGCACATAGCCTTCGGCGGCTTCATAAATTTCGCGGGCGTTCTCTTTGGAACCCGCCAACACGTTCAGGCAAACACGATTTTTATAAAATTTAGGTGTCAGTTGCATCAGTTAACTCCCTTAATTAGAACAATGCTTTAATACACTGGTAAACGGTATGCAGCTGCTCGGCGCTAACGCTACGCACGTCCACTTCGATTTTTCCTTCGTTGGCCTTGTAGCCACGGAAATAAATCGCGGGATCGCCGTTCTTCAAACGATCAACGATCTCCTGCGTGCTGATCCCCAGCGCCGCATGATCGAACGCGATTTCAGTACGAGCAATATCGCGACCGGCGCTGTCCCAAACGACTTTTGCCTGTACGCCGTTAAGTGAATTCAGGTTCTCGATGAACGCCGTCATTTTTTCGACCATCTGCTGGCCGCTCTCTTTTTCAAGCGTCATATAGCTGGCGATGGCCTGAGTCAGGCCAAGAATGCCCTCTTTACCCACTTTCATCGCACGCCCAATCCCATTGGACTGAAGCTTCACCCACTCAACATACTGCTGCTTACCGATCACCAAACCACTGGTTGGGCCTTCAATCGCCTTAGCACCGCTATAAATCACCAGATCGGCACCCATATGGTAATAGCACTGCAAATCCTCTTCCGCCGCCGCATCAACAATAAGCGGTAGCTGGTGAGCTTTCGCGACTTCAGCGGCCTGTGCCACATTCAGCATGCTTTTCTGCACACAGTGATGGGATTTGATATACAGAATGGCGGCCGTATTGGGCGTAATCGCCGCAGACAGCTGTGCTGGTGAACATTCATTGGCATATCCCGCCTCACGCAGCGTACCTCCGCCCAATTGCACCATGGTGCCCACCGGCGCACCAAAGTTCACGTTATGGCCTTTTGGCACTACGATCTCGCTGGGAACATCATGCGGATGCGCATGCAGGTTTTCCAAACGGTACAGATTATCTTTAACGATTACCGCAGCCACCGACTGAGCGATTCCCGCAGAAGCGCAAGACACCACCACTGCATCTTCCACGCCAAGCAAATCAGCAATATAGCGACCGGTTTTATTCACCAAATCTTTGACTTCAAAATAGTGATTCAGGCCAAAATTGACGGCTTCAACCACATCTTCGCGCGGCGTCGATACGCCCAAAATGGTCATACGGCCTGAAGTATTGATCACCGTTTTCAGGTTATATTTCTGGTAGATAGACTGATTAGAAGACATTTCTGGATTCTCCATCCTGAGTAAGCATTGGCTGCCCTGCCACAACGGCGGCCAGCGGCAGGATTAGGGTTTGCCCGCTCCTGCTTTGTTGTTCCGAGTCTGCAAAAACCTGCGCCTGTTCAACCACATCAAAGATCGTAAAGTCAGCGTCGCAGCCCACGGCTAAGCGGCCTTTATTTGGCAAACGCAGCGCCTGAGCGGCATTGGCGGTGACGCAGTTGATGATTTGTGGCAACGAGAGCCCGACCAGCAGGAATTTAGACATCACGTAGGCCAGGCTATAAACCGGCCCCTTGATACGATTTTTACAGTAGATATCTGAGCTAATGGTGTGCGGGTAAATCCCCTGCGCGATAGCCACTTCAGCCACATCAAAACTAAAGCTGGCGCTACCGTGCCCAACATCGAGTAAAACACCACGATTCAACGCGCGCTTCACCGCACTGCGTAGCTCCCCTTCAGGGGTCAGAATGCGGTTCGGTTTGCCGTTATAGCAGTGGGTAATGATGTCACCCTGAGTCAGTAAATCAGCAATGTCATCGAGGTTTGGTGGATTGTTACCGATGTGCACCATCAGCGGTAAACCGCCGTTGTTGGCCTGAATTTCTTTGGCTCGCACCAGTGGCTGAATCCCATTTTGCTGCACCACGCTGCTGCTCATTCGCGCCTTAATACCGACCACAAAGCCTTGATGCGCCCGAATCGCCTTATGCGCCAGCGCATCATCAATATCATTCATATCTCCCAGCTCATTTTGGCGCAGCAGGCCAATGCGAGAGATGTTCAGAAAGGCAAACACGTTGGTTTTAGCGCTACGTGTTAGGCGATAAAACTCATCGATGTCATCAGCGCCGGTGCTTCCCGCATCAACAACGGAGGTCACGCCGCTGGAAACACCCACCAGATCGGGCTCATCGTTATAAATGGGAGAGGAGGGATAACAGTGGGTATGGGAATCAATCCAGCCTGCGCTGAGGAAATATCGGCCTTGCAGATCGATTGTTCTCGCTGCCGTCGCGTTATGTTCCAGCGAGCCTAGCGCCGCAATTTTTCCCTCTTTGACAGCAATATCCACCACGCTGCCGTCGGCACATTTTCCCTGTTTAATGATTAAATCGTACATCGCACACCTTCTTACTTCTTAGTTCAGGTGAAGAATGTCCCGCGCCACGGCGCGGGCATTGAGGAGATTTGAATAGTTAAATCGCGACTGGGAAAATTGAGCCAAAAATCATGGCACCCAGAATTGCACCACCGGTGATCGGCTTCTGCCAGAGATAGAACAACAGAGCGCCAATCAGTGAGCCGATACCAATAGGAATCGACGCGGTAATCGCAGACAGAATAATCAACGGCCCCAAGAAGCGACCGGAAGCATTCCCCGCGCCCATCATGACGTCAGCACCGTAGGTTGAGTTGCTCTGATTGATGGTAAATTTACGTGCCAGAATAATCAGGTAGCCAATCGCTAAACCAATGGCCAAGCCGGTTGCCAGCGAAGCGCCAAAGTTCTCTACTGGATAAGCAAAGCCAGCCCCGAGTAGCAGTGCAGGAACCCCTAAACCAACGCCGGTTTGGATAGCACCGCCGATATCCAAAATTCCCACCAGAGAACCTTCGATAATACGCGCAAACAGGAAGCTCGCTCCGAATGCCGCTACCGCACCGTAAGAGCCGGTATCAATGCCCGCACGCAGCATGGAAACAAACGCCACTTCGTTAAATGCACCGATGCCATACAGGTAGTACATATGCGTACCGGCGAACACACCGGCAGAGAGCAAGCCAACAAAGATCGGGAATGACCAGTCGGCGTACCAGAAGTTATTCTTTAATTTCTCGTCCATTATCTGCACTCCGCCTGATTATTTGCCGCTAAGGGTGTTATGGATTTGGTCTAACCAGAACGGCACACCAAGATGGAAGGACTCCAGCATTTTCATGTCGAAACCACGGAAGAACCCGCTCAGCACAAACAGCAGCACGATAACCGCCATCATGATCTTAGTGACCTTGTTCCAACCGCTCTCTTCCACGCCTTTACCAATCAGGATGCCCAATACCAAACCGGGTACGGCGTTCCCCATGATAAGCTGCGCCAAACCACCGAAGATCGTGGCCCAGAAGCCAGAGCGACGTCCTGCATCAATGGCGGCTAACCAGAAAATTACCGGCATCACGGTATTCACCAGCAGGTTCGCCGCAGGAACCAACACCTTGACGGCGGTGATTTGCAACGCGGCGGGTACCGCCGAAGCCGTTGAGTTCAGGAAAGCAACCACAATCACACCGATGATGCCGCAGGCAATCGCCATCTTTTTAGGATCGTGCATGGTAGTGGCTAAGTCGCGGTTTTTCATCAGCAATACGGCTGCACCCCAGTTAGGGATGATGCGGTGATCGACGTCCTGCGTGAATGCACCGGCGGCAACGGAAGATGCCCAAGCGTTAAAGAAGAAGCCTAAGCCAAAAGAGAAATGCGAAGCCGGATCGCCCTCGCAGGAGTTCAACTCACCTAAAGTACGAAACGCCCCCATACCCTGAACCGTGGGTGCATGAAACATACGCGCAGCCCCTGCGCCAACCCCCACGCCAACCAATCCGCCGATAATAATCGACTTCAGGAGGATAATTAGAAACATCAGCATATTCCTTATAATGTTATATACCCTTCGCCTTGCAAACTGCTGCTTTTGGCATGCATGCTGAAAACGATGGAGTACAGGAGAACATTAAATAATTAATATTCTCCTATTGTGATAATACACTGGAGTGGTTATACCCCTGTTATATTTGGCACAGCGCCAAGTATTTAGGGCATTAATTTAAAATCAATTTTATCGGTATCGACCGTCGTCATATTCACCGTAACGTCAATGGTTACAGAATAGAGGTATTTCTTTCTTGGCAAGAAAAAGAAAAGAAACTTTTCGGTCGTTATTTTCTCTTCTGCCTTTATGACTTTAATATCGACTGGTTCAATTCTGAGGAATACTTTTTTTGACTCCCGCAGTAATGCACCCTGAACGCTACTTAAAGCGGCGGCAAAAGCTTTTTGCTTGGTATCACTTTTACCACTGACGGTTACCGTCGTCGTGATATTTTCTTTCATAAATTAGCAACCGTATTTTTTTGCATACGCTTCAACTAATCTCTGGCCTAACTCTTCTTTATCCATAAAGCCAAAACCCAGCACGTTATAGCCTTCGTTAATTGCGGTTACGCCTTCTTCAACCGAGCGCATACCATATTTTGCTTTATAGCCATGCTTAGTTTGAGCCGTAATTGCACCAGCGCCGCCGCTGCCGCAGAAAGAGATCCCCAGGTTCGCTTCTTCTTTCTTCATTACGTCGCCCAGCTTCATATCAGCCGCAACCCCTGGGATGACAACTGCAACACCGCCAGCAGCTTCGACACCCTGTCCCACTTTCTGACCTTTACCCAGACGATCACCGATTACCACCTTAATTGCAGTCATGATTATTCTCCCGTTACACAACTTAATTCATTTTCTTTGGCCACTTCAAAGTGGACAGATAATAAATGTGCTTCTTCATAAGCTAGATTATTAAACCAGCTAACAACCTGCTCTGCTAAATTTAGAGATAAAGGCGAAATTTCATCGAAGAGAGAAATATCGACTTCAGGTAATGCTTCACCCGTATGAGAACGTAACACCATGGCTTTAACGTGCGAAAATAACATCTGTTTTTGCACGTCATTAGGATAAATACCTTTATCCGTAAGCAGGCTGACAACTTTTTCAAGCGTCGTATTAGTTTCTGATTCTACTATTTTCTCATCCACTGAGAGTTGTTGTTCTGCCACGCCTTCTCTCCCCTATTATTCATTTCAACCGGAGCGTTATCTCTGTTGATGTTTGTACCCTACCGCGGATAAATAAAAGTGAGCAGAGGGTCTTTTTCCAATTCAAACTGGAAATTAATGCCAAAAACCATTTCCAGTTCAAATTTCGTTTAAAGTTCGGCAGTGGAAAATATTTTATTCCCTGATTTATCAGGAAAAAACAGTTGAGAGGTTATAAACCCGGATAGATTTTGATACTATCAAAGAGTCGGATATAGACTGTCCGATTCGTGATACAGCTCACTTTTAAAAATCTGGCAAGCTATCTATTATCACGTTATAGAAATTTAGAAGAACTCTGAACCCTTGCGCTTACGGGCGCGAGGGTTTTCTTTTGACACAAGACAACAAGAACAGGAAAGCCTCCTGTCTACCTTACATGGAGAGAACTATGTCACGACCAGCCATTATTCTGAACGAACTCGATGCTGCCCGCTTAGACACGCTGCTTGAGCAGCCCGCTTTCGCCAGCCTGCCGGTCGCTGAAGCATTAAACAATGAGCTCGATCGCGCTGAAATGCTCAGCCCTGCAAACATGCCTGCTGACGTGGTGACCATGAACAGCCGGGTTAAATTCCGCGACCTCTCTTCCAAAGAAGAACACGTGCGCACGCTGGTTTATCCTGCCAACCTGAAAGACAGCGCAACTCAGCTGTCGGTCATGGCACCTATCGGCGCCGCATTACTCGGCTTACGCGTGGGCGATGCTATTACATGGGAACTGCCGAACGGCCAGAAAACCCATATCGAAGTCTTGGAATTACAGTATCAGCCAGAAGCGGCCGGTGAATATCATCGTTAATCATCACCATCCGTAATCATATTTAACGAGTAAAATATCTCTCTCACCTCGCTGGGTTAGCGGTTGGCTTCAGGCAAACAGAAACGGCGGATGAAAATAGGGAAGCCACAGCGGACTCGCTGGCTTCCTTTTCCTACAACATCAACTTGGGAAATTCATGAACAGACGTCGTTTTCTCCGCCTCAGCGCTGCCGTTCCTTTCATTGCTTCGGCTCTTATGGGCGTTAACCCCGCTAACGCAGCAAATGAAACCAAAGACTGGAACCATTATCGCGTCACAACACAGGTTGATATTCCTGCAACCAACGAAGCGGTGCAGCTGTGGCTGCCATTGCCCGCTACCCGCTTAGGCGACTATCAACGCGCTCAAACGCCACACTGGAAAGTGTCAGACGATGGCAAGGCCAAGCTGATGCTGATAAAACCATATAATACGCTGGTGCTGCATGTCACTTGGCCTACCACAGCCAACCAACATAGCGTGACCATGACGCAAAGCGTGAGCACTCGCAATCGCCATATCGACCTTAAAACTCCACCGGCTAATCCCGTTAAGCTAACAGCAGAAGAAATGGCGCTCTATTTGCAGCC
Organism: Hafnia sp.; assembly: GCF_036648275.1. Lineage (NCBI taxonomy): Bacteria > Pseudomonadati > Pseudomonadota > Gammaproteobacteria > Enterobacterales > Hafniaceae > Hafnia > Hafnia sp. The sequence goes on from NZ_JAVXIQ010000011.1 coordinate 32,250, forward strand.
AACGCGCTATTTACCAACCGATGGCATCGTGGCTAAAACAGCCAATAAAATCATTCAAGGACGCGGCGACAACAACATCGATCGCGCCAAAATGATCTATGACTGGGTGGTGGCTAACACCCAACGAGACCCGAAAACCCAGGGCTGCGGTGACGGCAACGTTAAGCAAATGCTCGACAGCGGCAACCTTTCTGGCAAATGTGCCGACATCAATGCGCTGTTTGTAGCGCTGGCACGCTCGGTTGGGATTCCTGCTCGCGATGCCTACGGCGTGCGTTTGGGCAAATCAGACATGGGCTTTAACAGCCTAGGCAAAGATGGCGATATCACCAAAGCCCAGCACTGCCGCGCAGAGTTTTATATGGAAGGTTATGGTTGGATCCCGGTCGATCCTGCGGATGTACGCAAAGTGATGTTGGAAGAACAAGCCGGCGGTCTACCGTTTAGCGATCCTAAGGTGCAAAAAGCCAACGACTGGATGTTTGGCGGTTGGGAGATGAACTGGATGGCCTACAATCATGCCCATGACCTCAAACTGCCAGGCACTCAAGATCAGGCGGCTTATCTGATGTATCCACAGGCGCAGGTCGGGGATAAAAAACTGGATAGTTTGAAACCAGACACATTTAAATACTCGATTAACAGCGTGAAACTTTAATCGTCGCGCAACGCCAATCCTCTCCTCACGCGAAGAGAGGGTTGGACGTTTACCAAATCGCTCACCGCTTACCCGGCAACATGGCGCGTACCAAGTCTTTACGCAGCCAAATCGACATCGCAATCACCGCCACAATATGTACACAAACTAGCGCCGTGACCGCGTTCACTAACCAATAATGCCAATCATCGACCGGATAGAGATCGATGAAATCCGTATCTTGTGCCCAGCCGGTGAGGGCCACTAGCGGCAACAAAATCCAGAACAGCCAAATCCCAATAGCGCCTAGCGGATTATGATGTAGCTCGGATGGGGAAGTTCGCGTTTTCAACTCGCGAAAATGGTTCTTCAGAGATGAGGGCGTTGGAACAATCGCAGACAAACGCGCAGGGCCTTTAGCGAAAGTCAGTCCCCACAGCAAGCGCAGGATCACCAGACTCGCCACGGCAAGCCCAATCCCCTGATGCCAGTCGCTGCCCGGCTTGGTGACATGCAGGCGGTTAAGCAAAAAGCCCAACGCTACGCCCCAATGAGTGACGCGCACCACGATGTCCCAACGCATCCCCCGCGCCATAATTACTTATACTTCTTATGGTAAGCGTTTCGCGTATCTTTAAATTTCTCAGCGGCGGCTTTAGCCTGCTCAAACTGGCCAGCATCAGCGAGTTTCTCAGCATCGTTGATTTGGCCAATGAGAATATCTAGCCCATGGCGAAAATCAGTCATTTTCGCGCCATCAGCGGGCTCTTTTTCCAGCTTGGGCGGAGTGCCTTTTTGTGCCTCTTGAGCCCCTGCCTTCATGCCTTCCAGCGCTTTCTTAAACTCTTGCGGGTTATCCGTCTTTAACGCAGTTTTATAGTTGCTGGCGATGGTATCCATGGCATCACCCACATCTTCTCCAGCTGCATAGGCCAAAGAGCTCCCCATCAACATTGCCGCACTTGCCAATACCAGTAATGTTTTACGCATCTTATTTTATCCTTACGTATTGATAACATTTGCTCACGTTTATCAACATAGAGAGTAGGGGCGGGATGTGCAAGATATGAAAGAGGAATTTACGTTTATTGACGGGGTATCAACATCTCTGCGGATGACTGACCCCCTCCCAACCTCCCCCTTCGCAGGGGGAGGAGCCGATCGTGATTCTTACAGACTACACAGAACAGTACCCTCCCCTGCAAAGGGGAGGGTTAGGGTGGGGTCGATAACTGTTGATGAAACTACCCTCTGACAGGGCGAGGAGCCGATCGTGATTCTTACAGACTACACAGAACAGTACCCTCCCCTGCAAAGGGGAGGGTTAGGGTGGGGTCGATAACTGTTGATGAAACTACCCTCTGACAGGGCGAGGAGCGATCGAGATTCTTACAAACTTCGCTGAACAGTCCCCTCCCCTGTGAAGGGGAGGGTTAGGGTGGGGTCTATTCCCCCGCGATCTTCATCGCTTCCAGCAGCGCCGAGCCGCACTGAATATTACTGCGCAGTTCGATGTCATCACCCATCGTGACCAGATTCGACCACATATCTTTCAGATTACCGGCAATCGTCACTTCGCTAACTGGATACTGGATTTCACCATTCTCAACCCAGAAACCCGCCGCTCCGCGAGAATAATCACCGGTTACGCCGCTCACGCCTTGACCCATCAGCTCTGTCACTAAGAAGCCGGTGCCCATTTTCTTCAGCATATCCTCAAAGCCCAAACCTTGGCCCGCGATACGCCAGTTATGAATACCACCCGCGTGCCCAGTGCTTTGCATACCCAGCTTACGTGCTGAATAGCTGGTCATCAGCCAAGTCTGTAACACACCATTTTCGACAATGTTGCGTTCCACGGTGCGCACGCCTTCGCTGTCAAACGGCGTTGAGGCCATGCCTTTCAGCAGATGCGGCTGTTCATTGATGGTCAGCCATTCAGGCAAAATCTGTTTACCAAGGCTATCGAGTAGGAAGGTTGATTTGCGATAAACGCTGCTGCCGCTAATCGCGCCCACGAGATGACCAAATAGCCCCGTAGCCACTTCTGCTGCAAACATAATCGGCGCTTCCATAGTCGGCAGGCGACGCGGCGCTAAACGTGAAAGCGTACGGCGAGCGCACTCTTCACCAACCCACTCAGGCGTTTTCAGATCGTTGATATCACGCGCAATGGTGTATGCATAATCGCGTTCCATATCACCTTCATGCTCGGCAATCACGCAACTAGAAAGCGAATGACGGCTGGAGCTATAGCTTTGCAGCATACCGTGGCTGTTACCAAAAACTTTGATGCCATAGTGGCTGTTAAAGCTGCCGCCTTCGGTATTAGTAATACGCGGGTCAAACTGCAAAGAAGTCTGCTCGGCACGTGCCGCTAATTCAATACCGCGCTCCGCGTCCAACTCTGCTGGGTGGAACAGATCAAGATCCGGCGCATCAAACGCCAGCAGCTCTTTATCTGCGGGACCAGCAAACGGATCGGGAGAGGTATAACGCGCAATATCCAGCGCGGCCTGCACGGTGCGGGCAATTGCATCAGGGCTCAGGTCGGTCGACGACGCGCTACCTTTACGCTGCTGGTGATAAACGGTGATGCCTAAAGCACCATCGCTGTTAAATTCAACATTTTCAACTTCGCCAAAACGGGTGCTAATACTGATACCGGTGGTTTTGGTGACGGCCACTTCGGCGGCATCGGCGCCGACTTTAGCCAGTTCCAACGCCTGTGCAACCGCGTTTTCCAGCGTCTTGCGTTGTTCTGCAACCTGAGTGATTACTTTCATCAATCTGCCATAATTATCAGAAATGGATTAAACCACCGGCGCAATCATCGCCGTAGGCCGTTATGATAGGCACCTTAACGTGCCTGTTTCTAAAGCTTAGCTAGTTCTGAGTTTATCAGGAACTGAGATCAATTTCGCACAATCGCTACAACCTGATAGGATTAGCGTCTTTTTTTAAGGAATCAGATATGCAGAAGCATCCAGACGAAGACTGGTTAGACGAAGTACCCGAAAACGACATTGATAAAGACGAAGACGACGAGATCATCTGGGTCAGCAAAAGCGAGATCAAACGCGATGCGGAAGCCTTGAAAGATCTTGGCGCAGAGCTGGTTGATCTCGGCAAAAATGCGCTGGATAAAATCCCGCTGGACGTCGATCTGCGTGCTGCCATTGAACTGGCGCAGCGCATTAAAAAAGAAGGCCGCCGCCGCCAGCTACAGCTAATTGGTAAAATGCTGCGTCAACGCGACCCAGAGCCAATCCAAACGGCGCTAGATAAACTCAACAACCGCCACAACCAGCAGGTCGCTCTGTTCCATAAACTGGAACAAATTCGTGACCGTTTGATTGATGAAGGCGATGACGTGATTGCGGTTGTATTGGATCTCTATCCACAAGCCGATCGTCAGCAGCTACGTTCGCTGATCCGCAATGCGAAGAAAGAGAAAGCGACCAATAAGCCGCCTAAGTCAGCACGCCAGATTTTCCAATATCTGCGCGAACTGTCTGAAGAAAGCGAGTAATGGCGCCCCTGCCAGTGCATCTTTCAGCTCAGCGGATTACCGCTTGAAAGGTGCACTGTTGCAGACGTCGTTGTACGTGCGCCCTAAAGGGCTTTTTCTGCAGTATTAAAACGTAGCGCCCCTTCCAGCTCCTCTTCGGCTTCTTCAAAAAGCAGAACCAGCGCGGCAAAGCGACGTTTTTTATGGCCGTTAAAATTCACGAACTCAATTTCTACCGGTAATTTGATGCCCGCCGTCACCACATCCCAGAGCGCATCAAGGTTGTTGCCAAACTCACTATCAAGAGAAAATGCTTGGCTAAACTGACGGTAAAATGCCGGAAGATCGGCAATATGATTAAAATCGAACTTAACTTTATTCATGCTGATCACTCCATTTTAGTAAAGTTGCGATAGTGATCTCGCGTTACGTAAATCAGCCCATCATTAGAGTAGATCAACCGATCGGCCTGCCGACGCCCACAGCGGTAATTAACATCAGCTTCTCGCCACACGCGCTTAGCTTTTTGAGGTAAGCGTTTTTCACGATTCGAAAAACGATCGCCGCCAATCGCTTTGCCGGGGAGCACGCTACATAAATTCCCCGCGCTAGGCTCCCACCCTTCCGCTCTGGCCTGTTTTTTCGTGATGTAAAAACTAGGCAGTCGCTGATGTTCGCGTAAGTAGCTGATAACACGATCCTGTTTGGTGAGCTGCTCAATATCTTCTGACGTTGAGGCTGATTGCCCTTCATTGCTGCTACTGCTGCTGGCGGCCTGACTATTAAGAAATGCCACCCCGCTCAATGCCAGAATAATCAGTAATCCTGTCCATAAACGCTTTGCCATACATCCTCACCCAACCATTGCATAAAAGATCTAACTAAAATAATTGCGAAAAATGAAGCACAGATGAAACCCACATTTTTATTTTAGGCCGCTTGATCAACGTGATTACGCAGAACTGAGCAACCAGCCCTCGTACTTATCATAATCGCAGAATAGGGAAACACCAGTAGGTATGGACTGAACAAATAGGAAAATAACGTAGAGTTTGTCTTATAAGGGCGAAATACGTAAACACACGCAGTTCGCCCGTCAGGATTTAGAGGTTACCGAGGTGCAACGTTTTCACTTCCATAAACTCTTCCAGACCCAGCGTGGAGCCCTCACGGCCCAGTCCAGACTCTTTCACACCGCCAAATGGCGCGAGCTCCGTTGAGACCGAACATTCATTAATGCCGATCATCCCGCTTTCCAATAATTCGGACACGCGGAACACACGCGAAAGATTTTGAGTATAGAAATAGGCCGCTAAACCAAACGGCGTATCGTTGGCACGTTTGATCACTTCATCTTCAGTTTTGAAACGATAGCAGGCAGCAACAGGACCGAAGGTCTCTTCCGATGCCATCAGCATGTCTTCGTTAGCTTCAGCAATCAGCGTTGGTTGGAAGAAATTGCCGCCCAGCGCATGGCGCTGACCACCCACAATCACTTTCCCGCCGTTTTCTAAAGCATCTTTGACGTGTTGCTCCACTTTATCCACGCCCTTCTCGCTGACCAGCGGGCCAACATTCACGCCATCGTCCATGCCATTGCCCACTTTCAGCTTACGTACTTCATCCGCCAAACGACTAACAAACGTATCGTAAATGCTGTCGTGAAGATATATACGGTTGATGCAGACGCACACTTGACCCGCATTACGGAACTTATTCGCCATCACACCTTTAATTGCAGCATCTAAATCAGCGTCTTCAAAAACGATGAATGGCGCATTACCACCCAGCTCCATTGACACCTTTTTCATGGTTTCAGCGGCATTACGCACCAAGGTTTTACCTACGCCCGTTGAACCGGTAAACGAGATTTTACGCACGTCTTTGCTGGCCATAATCACGTCGCTGATAGCCAGCGTATCCCCCGACACCGCGTTCAAAACACCATCTGGAACACCCGCTTTCTGTGCCAGCGCCAGCAGTGCAAAGGCACACAGCGGAGTTTCATTGGCTGGTTTAATCAAACCGGTACAGCCCGCAGCAAGAGCAGGGCCTAATTTGCGCGTTAGCATCGCTAACGGGAAGTTCCACGGCGTGATCGCGGCCACTACCCCAACAGGTTCACGCGTAGCCCATATGCGCGACCCCGGTTTCACCGGTGGGATTATCTCACCGTTGGCACGCTTGGCCTCTTCGGCAAACCACTGAATAAAGCTGGCGGCATAATCTACTTCACCCAATGCTTCTTTAAGCGGCTTACCCTGCTCTGCCACCATCAGTTCGGCCAAAAATGGCTTATTTTCAACGATCAGGTGATACCAATTCTGTAGGATTTCAGAGCGTTGCTTGGCCGTCGTTTTACGCCATGCAGGTAATGCTTCACTGGCTGCACGAATCGCTGCCTGAGTCTCTTTTTGTCCTGCATTGGCGACTTTAGCTACCACTTCACCTGTTGCTGGGTTAGTGACTTCATAGGTATTCGAGGCGTCCTGCCATTGACCAGCAACAAAGAAGCCGGTTTTAAAGAATTCATTTTTCTTAAGTTTTTCGTGTAATGGGTTCACTTCTGCCTCCAGAATCGCCGCGATACTCACAAATGAGGTTCACTGTGAGTGGTAAAAAAAATGCACACCGAAGAGTATAGAGGAAGATTTTTGAGGTGGAGAGAAGAAGTCGATGAATTTTAACAGGTGCTAGCTATATTCCTTATTTTAGTCAAGGAACGTTATTATTTGCCAAGCCTAAGAAATCTTAGCGCTTGGCATTAGATTTAAATCTTAGTGCGCAACTAAATCCTGCAATTTGTTTTTAAACTCATAGACTTTTTTGTCTTGGTTTTTCTTACAGAATTCAACCATAGGCGGCACAGCAATAACGGCTGATTCACGCAAAGAAACAGAATCACCGCCTTTATAGTCGGTGACATCATCAAGCATAAAGAAGGCAATCGGAGCCATAGCTTTAGGATTTAGATCGAGAAATTCTTTGCAGCTCATATTCTTAGGTGTCATATCTACATTAGCAGCAAAGGTTGAGCTCAGGGGAATAAACAATGCAGCAGAAAGAGTGGCAACAAGGATTGATTTTTTCATAAAAACCTCAAGTGAATAATGATGAGTTATTGATAAAATAACAATACATTTTAAAATAAGAAACTCAAATAAATAAATGAATCCGTTTAAATAGAGTTTATTAACTATTCATTAGATATGAGATAACAATAGATAAGAATTAACATAATTTCCAACCGATACCTTATGAATTATCTGACACTTGTAATCCACAACCTACGCTTTTTTAGCGTCTACCCTATAGACGATAGCACCTCATGAATTTATCATATTCATCGTAACGTTAAGATATATAAAAAACATAAACCTGATTTAAGTTAATGTCCTTCATTAACCTCTAATAAAAATAAATTCATCGTAACCAGTTGCCGAAACATGCGTATCACTATGTAGAGCTGTGCGCTAACGTACATGATAAACCTGTTAAATAATGCAAGGGTGTTTTGTGAAGATTATATATATTTTTATTATCGGATTTATGTTCATACCCTCCCTACATTCAGACCATGAGCATAGCACACACAAAGTCTCACTTACCTATCTCATTCATAAGGTAAACATAAAAGATGCCACAAAGAGCATCATGAACAGCTCATTGTTAAGTAATAAGAAATGCTTATCCTTGACGTTAAGATGTTCTACAAAATACATGCACTAAAAGATATTTTATCTCATGAAAAATCACCTTTATAAAAATATCAGAATAGATAAGAAATAAAACAGAGCACCATTATCATGAAGAAAACAAAACAAGATTGGCTGTTACAACTTCGCCGTTGCACATGCAAGGACACTTTAGAAAAAGTTATTGAGGCTAATAACTATAAACTAAATAATGACGAAATTATCATTTTTTATTCGGCTGCAGATCATCGGCTTGCTGAAATAACAATGAATAAACTCTACGATAAAATCCCTACTAGCGTCTGGTCTTTTGTAAGATAGTGAAACTATTTCCACTTAAATCAAAATGCAACATCCTACAAGCGTAGGAATATGACTTCATTTCCAGATGACTTATCCGAGAGCGCTAAGCTGAATACTCTCATGGCGAAAATAAGAACATCTTCGTTGATTAAACTGAGAACAATAATAATGTCTAATCATGTCACTGGAGTGAATCTAGTATCTAGCTTAAATATGACATCAAACTTTTAGAGGTAATAAATGAATAATAAACAAACGCTGAAATGCAATGATGGACTAGACGATGTTTACGCTTCCATTGAATTAGCATCTTCATTGCCAAAAACAAAATTCCCAGCCCAAGAACATGACCCTCGTAATATTTTTAACGCAGTGCGCGATGAATTAATGTTAGACGGCAATTCTCGTCAAAATTTGGCAACCTTTTGCCAAACATGGGTTGATGAAGAAATTCGTGATTTGATGGATTTATCAATTGATAAAAACATGATTGATAAAGATGAATATCCACAAACGGCCGAAATTGAAACTCGCTGTGTTCACATGCTAGCTGACCTTTGGAACTCTCCAACACCTGAAACCACGCTAGGCTGCTCTACTATTGGCTCATCAGAAGCCGCCATGTTGGGTGGATTAGCACTTAAGTGGCAGTGGCGCAAAAAGCGTGCAGCCTTAGGCCTATCAACCGATAAACCAAACTTGATCTGTGGCCCAGTACAGATTTGCTGGCATAAATTCGCTCGCTATTTTGATGTTGAACTGCGTGAAATCCCGCTGCAAGGCGATCGTCTCATTATGAGCCCAGAAGAAGTCCTTAAGCGCGTCGACGAAAATACCATTGGCGTAGTGCCAACGCTCGGCGTCACTTTCACGTGCCAATATGAGCCTGTTAAGCAAGTTCATGACGCCCTCGATCAGCTACAGAAAGAAACGGGTCTGGATATCCCAATGCACATTGATGGCGCGAGTGGTGGCTTCTTAGCCCCATTCTGCGCACCCGATCTTGAGTGGGATTTCCGTTTACCTCGCGTAAAATCCATTAATGCTTCCGGCCACAAATTCGGCCTTGCTCCACTAGGGACTGGCTGGGTTGTTTGGCGTGAAGCGGCTGACCTACCGCAAGAACTTATTTTCAACGTTAATTATCTTGGTGGTGACATGCCAACCTTCGCGCTGAATTTCTCGCGCCCAGGCGGCCAAATTATTGCGCAGTATTACAACTTCTTGCGTTTAGGCCGCGAAGGCTATGCCAAAATTCACAATGCCTGTTATTCAACGGCCCAATATTTAGCCCAAGAAATTGAAAAACTTGGCCCATTCGAAATGATCTTTGATGGTGATTGCGAAAAAGGCATCCCTGCACTTGCTTGGAAGCTTAAAGACGACTCCTCTACAAATGGCTATACCCTATATGACTTGGCTGACAGACTACGCAGCCGTGGTTGGCAGGTGCCAGCTTATTCCATGCCGGCTGAGCGTGAAGACCTCGTGGTTCAACGCATTTTAGTGCGACATGGCGTTAGCCGCGATCTTGGTAGCCTACTGATTGATGATATGAAGCGGGCGCTTGATTATTTCGAAAAACATCCAGTAAGCCATGCTCTATCGGAAAAAGAAGCCAGCGGATTTAATCACGGTTAAATTCTATTGGTTTTTCCTATGATTACTTAATCAATAATTTCATTAGATTTAGAAAATCTAGGCCTCCCTATATTTAAAAGGCAACAGCTGCCCTTTCATAACTATATTCCGTAAGGAATAGAGAGGGTAATTGTTGTTTCAAGGAAATAACAATGGCGAATATAAAAGCCTCTCCGGTGACAAACCAATTATCGTTATTAGGCTTCTTTGCTATAACGGCATCAATGGTTATGGCAGTATATGAATATCCCACTTTTGCAACCTCAGGATTTAGCTTAGTCTTCTTTCTGCTGCTCGGTGGTATTTTATGGTTTATTCCCGTAGGCCTATGTGCTGCTGAAATGGCCACGGTTGAAGGCTGGGAAGAAGGCGGCGTTTTTACTTGGGTATCTAAGACTCTCGGCGAGCGATGGGGGTTTGCCGCAATCTCATTTGGATATCTGCAAATTGCTGTAGGCTTTATCCCGATGCTGTATTTTATTTTAGGTGCTTTATCCTTCATCCTAAAATGGCCAGCGCTCAATGAAGATCCGATAACAAAGACTATTGCTGGATTAATTATCCTCTGGGCATTAGCGATTACTCAGTTCAGCGGCACAAAATACACCGCACGCATTGCAAAAATCGGTTTCTTTGCGGGTATTTTACTACCTGCACTAATTCTGGTTGTTTTGGCCATTAGCTATTTAGCAAGTGGTGCTCCGTTACAGATTGAAATGAGCACAGCGACCTTCTTTCCTGATTTCACACAAATCGGAACATTGGTTGTATTTGTTGCCTTCATTCTGAGCTACATGGGCGTTGAAGCGTCAGCAACGCACGTCAACGAAATGAAAAACCCAGGTCGCGATTACCCTATTGCGATGATACTGCTGATGATTGCCGCTATTTGCTTAAGCTCAATCGGCGGACTTTCTGTTGCTTCCGTTATTCCACATAATGACATTAACTTGTCTAGCGGTGTCGTCCAGACATTCAACGTGCTTATTTCACATTACGGCCCCGGTTTTGAATGGGCAACTCGTATCATTGCTGCACTGCTGATGCTGGGTGTTTTAGCCGAAGTTGCGTCTTGGATCGTCGGGCCTTCACGCGGTATGTTTGTCACCGCACAAAAGGGCATACTTCCTAAAAGCTTTGCGAAAGTGAACAAGAACGGTGTACCTGTTGCATTAGTTATTTCTCAATTGGCTATTACGACCATTGCGTTAACTATTCTGACGAACACCGGTGGCGGCAGCAATATGTCGTTCCTAATCGCATTGTCATTAACAGTGGTTATTTATCTCTGCAGCTACTTCATGTTGTTCTTGGGTTATATTCAATTAATCCGTAAACAACCTGATAAAAAGCGCGCATTCCATATCCCTGGCGGCAAGAACTTCAAAATACTTATTGCTGTTGTTGGACTAGTAATTTCAATACTGGCTTTCATTGTTTCATTCTTCCCGCCAAGTTCATTACCGGGCGGTGAGGCAAATGATGTCTACGTTGAACTGTTGGTTGTTAGCTTCCTCATTGTATTGTCCATACCTTTCATCGTTTATGCATTGCATACAAAGAAAGGGAAAACAACCAATGCAACCCTAGTACCCATCAAATCTCACAACGCGCCAGAAGGACATTTCTTCATGCACCCACGCGCACGTTCAACACATCACTTTGTCGTTGGCAGCGAAAAGAAAATTGATAGCAAATAGCTAGCGTTTTTCCTTCAGATAAATGCAACTCCTTGAAACGCCTAATTCACTCATTAGGCGTTTCTTACTCTTTAGAGACTATAATATTTCACTGTAGGGTTAACTTTATGACTATGGTTCTAAGTAATGTACAAGATGCATTGGTGAACGCCTATTCACAATTCTCAACGCTCAAGGGCGGGGAAAACGCAAACTATATTCCTTATTTAGCTAGCATCCCAAATAACGTCTCATCCATGGCTATTGTCACCGTTGATGGCGATATTCTGTCTCAGGGCGATTCTGACTTCAGGTTTGCTTTAGAGTCTATTTCAAAAGTATGTTCGCTTGCCTTAGCACTCGAAGACGTAGGACCAGCAGAGGTGCAAAACAAAATTGGAACCGATCCGACGGGGCTACCCTTTAATTCAGTGATTGCATTGGAATTGCATAACGGAAAGCCCTTATCGCCATTGGTTAACGCGGGTGCTATGTCTACCGTTAGCCTCCTTAAAGCAAACAGTAGCGAACATCGATGGGAACGTATTCTCGATATTCAGCAACAGCTAGCCGGCGCGCCGATTTCATTGTGCGAAGAACTTAATCACTCAGAGCAAACCACTAACTTTCATAATAGAGCCATTGCATGGCTGCTTTATTCTGCCGATGCCATGTATTGTGATCCCATGGAGGCCTGCGATGTGTATACCCGTCAGTGCTCAACATTAGTTAATACCGTTGAGCTTGCGACGATGGCGGCCACCTTTGCCGCTGGCGGTATAAATCCAATTACCCAGAAAAAAGTATTAACCGCAGAAAATATTCCCTTCCTGCTTGCTGAAATGACCATGGAGGGAATGTATGGAAGCTCTGGCGATTGGGCTTATACCGTTGGCTTGCCTGCAAAAAGCGGCGTCGGTGGTGGGATTTTAACGGTAGTTCCGGGTGTGATGGGAATTGCGGCATTCTCTCCACCGCTTGATGCCATGGGCAACAGCGTTCGAGGTCAAAAGATGACTGCATCCTTCACCCAGCAGTTGGGTTATAACCTGTATAAAAATCGCTAAGATTCAGCGCTACTGTTTCTACCTATGAACAAGGCGATTGAAACAGATAAAAGAATTTAATGGCTCCATCCTCTCTATCTCAATTTTGACAAAAATTGGGAGAGAGGATGGAGCCATTTATTTTACGCAAACACTAATCATGTCGGTGAAAAGCTATTAATCGCCTCTCTTAAACGATTGAGCTCAACCTCAAGCAATTTCATTCCATGATCAATGGCTGAATCATCAGCTTGAACGACTGAATAGTTCTCTAATTTTTCCGCTAATTCCTGTAATTTCGCCGCGCCAAGAATTTGAGCAGTGCCATTAATACGATGCATATGCATTTTAAATGCGATCCAATCACCGGCTATTTTGGCCTCCTGAGCAGCTAAAAAATCTTTATCATTCTCACGCAGAGATTGCGCCAACATCTGCTGCATTAACTTTGGATCATTTAATGCCAGCGATTTTAGTGTCGCAAGATCAATAATCTCGTCTAGCTGGTAAGTCATATTTACTGTTCCCACAGAGGCCAATGCGGAAGCCAATTGTTGCAAATTTATTGGTTTAAAAAGACATGCATTCATGCCAGTAGCAAGACATCGATCCTTTTCCTGCGTTTGAGCATTGGCGGTTAAGCCCCAAATAACGATATCACTATCAAAACTTCGAATATGACGGGTCAAAGTCACCCCATCCATATTCGGCATATTGACATCCGTTATTACCAAGTCATAGCTATTTTCATTTATCAATATCAGCGCAGCATTTCCATCACTCGCTTCATCGACTTTATATCCCAGCGTATCTAATTGACGGCGCAGCAGCAGACGGTTAACCGGATGATCGTCAACGATTAATATTTTTAGTTTCTTGGCTGGATACACGGCAGGCTGGAGGTCATCCGAGCTAATTATATCTTCATGAGATACCGCAGTTACCAGGTCGATCGTCATCGTTGTCCCTTGTCCAACCTGACTCAGCAGAACCAGTTTTCCATTCATGCGCGTCACTAACTCTCGGCAAATCAAAAGCCCTAACCCAGAGCCTGTCTGTCGTTTACCCGTTTCAGTTTGACTGTATGGTTTAAAGAGCCGTTCCTGATCTTCTTGGCTAATGCCAGCACCGGTATCTGTCACTCGTAACATAAGCTGAGTTTGGCCAGAACCCGTGGCAATGGACTCTGCACTAACCTCAACACCACCGCTTTCTGTAAATTTTATGGCATTGCTCAGCAAATTAGAAAGCAACTGTTTAGTTGCCTGAGGATCTAGACGTAAATATTCCCCTTTGACCAACCGATTAACAAAGGTGAGTTTTAGCTGTTTCTGCTTGGCAAGACCTTCGAATCCTCTCATCACCGTCGTAATCAGCACATCGAGATTGACCCAATCTGGAGATAATTCAAAGCTCCCAGATTCGATTTTATTCATATCTAAAATGTCGCCGATCAATCCTAGTAATGACTGTGCTGTGGCGTAAGCCAGCGAAATAGACTCTTTATCTTCTTCAGGGCTTTGGTTATGTAGCGCCAGTAATTCAAGGAATCCCATTACCGCACTGACTGGCGTGCGAATCTCATGGCTCATGCTGGCCAAGAAGGTGCTTTTTGCCTCATTAGCCTGAATCGCTTTATCTTTTTCAATTTGCAATGCGCTGAGCAACTGTCGGGATTCAGTCACATCTTGCCAGCCACAGATTAGCGTTGGCATAACATTGTCTGACGGCATAACACAAAGCGTAATCCAATGAATAATATGGCGATCCTCCCGGCCATTGTTCAGCATAATGCTATGTTCAATTACCTTATCTGGGATCAGACCATTTTGAATGTCTCGATTGAGAACAGAAAAAATACCCGACAGCGGATTACGACTATCAAATAACGATGTTGAGGTCACATTTTTCTGGTCCGTTGAAAAAAATGACATAAAAGCGCTGTTATAACTTTGCACCTGACCATCGAGAGAAATGGTGTAAACAGGTATAGGGATAGAATTGGATAGTGTTTTTCTAAAGCTGAGTTGATTCTCTAAGTCCGCCTGAGATTGTTTTCTCATACGAACTTCCCGTGATAGATATCCACCCCATAACAAGAAGCTCAAAATAATAAAAATAGATAACGTAATGACAATATAAAATTGCTTGTTATATAGATGCCAAGTGTCAATTTTTATATCAGGTAGCTTAACCCATTTTGAGGAAATAAATAATATCGATTTTGGCGGGATATTATCCAACGCTTTATTCAATATCTGCTTTAACTCTTGATCCCCACGCGGGATAGCAAAACTGACTAAGGCCGGAGCTTCATCCGCCATGATCTCATATTTGAGTTGATTTGGATAATAGTGGTCTATCATGTAACGGGCGGTTAGCTGTGTTGATATGACAGCATCAACTTTTCCCTCAGCCAATAGATTGAGTCCAATGCTGGTATTTTCGACCTGTACCAGATCGATCCCAGGATATTTAGTATGTAATTTTTCCGTAAGTATATGCATAGTAGTCACTGCTACTTTCATACCCGGCAACAACTCAGTTTTGCCAGAAGAAGTTCTCACTACGATAGCAAAAGGCGTCGTAATAATGGGATGAGTAAATGAAATTAACTCCTCACGGCTAGGGCTATATGTGGCTGTAGGGAGTATATTCCAATCACCGTTTAGCATTTTATCAACCATTTCGGTATTGGAATTAGCCGTCACCGTTTCAAACTCTAAGCCCGTCTGCAAATGAATAAGATTGAGGATATCGCCTGTCACACCTCTTATTTCATTGTTTTCATCCAACAAAGTAAACGGCGCATAATACGGATTAATTAATACTTTAAGCTTGGGATGTTTCTCTAACCAACGCTGTTCCTGAGGGGTTAGTGATAGAGGTTTCGTCAAAAGCGCGGGATTACCGCTCTCTAGCCACGGCTGAGAGATGTGATTAGTAATAGGATTTGTCAATCCTGCTAAAAAATTATTAATAATAGGAATTAGAGGTGATTGCGTATCTAGAGCGATAAACTGATTATGTATTGGTGATGTACGCCAGAATTTTATAATACTTAATGACTGATGGAAATCACGCATGATACTTGTGCCACTGGCAAGATTATTACCAATGAAATAATTACTTTTTTCGTTATATAACGAAGCAAGACCCTGATATGCAGTCTCATAGTGAACAATTTTTGCATTCGGGAATGAAGCTTTCACAAACTGTTCGCTAGGATATCCCTCTGCAATAGCAATGGTTACCGGACTATCCGTATGTAGCGGTTGCATAACATTTTTTTGCGTGGTGACTAAGGCAGGATAGGCGCTTACCATTGGCAAAGATGCAATAAATGGTGCCACGGCATTAAAATTTGTTCTAAGCGAGGTCAGCACTAAATCAGCTTTACCTGTTTTGACAGCATTCAAAGCAAACTCTTCGCTTTCATAGCGGTCAATTTTAACGTTGATACCCAACGCTCTCTGCAACAAAGACAGATATTCAGCATTCATCCCACGGAAACGACCAGAGGAACTATCCAACATCAGCGGTGGCGACTCAGGGGAATAGACAGCCACAACTAAGGTTTTTTTCTTCGCCAGCCACAACTGCTCAGCAGTGCTCAATTTGAGATTAGGGAGCATGGGCCCGCTATTACTAAAAATATCCAGCCTTATGGGTTCTTTACCAGCAATCGCCCCCTGAGCAACGAATAGCGTTCCAATGAAAAACAGCGTAAATCTGAGCAAGCGTTGCAGCATAAAATCAGCCAATTTTATTTCTATTTGATAAATTAAATAATTCCATCAGAGACTTACACTCCAGCTTTTCCATTAGACGACTTTTGTAGGTACTTACTGTTTTGCTGCTAATATTCATCTCAGTCGCAATATGCATGTTATCCACGCCATTTAAAATATAGCGCATAACTTTTATCTCTTGTGTTGATAAGGAATCCAATTTTTCTTGTTCTGATGTTAGTTTACCGACAAAGCTATCCAATGAAAAAGGAAAATAACTATAGCCATTACGCGCAGCCTTTACCGCTGCCACAATATTAGACATGCCCTTTTTCTTGCTCACGAACGCATTTGCACCTGCATCGGCGCTACGTTTACCATAAAAACGATCGTTTTTAGCGGAAACCACCACGATAATGCAGCTGTTTTGTTGTCTTCTCAGCTTCTCGACAACTTCGATTCCGCTCAGTACAGGGATATCAATATCGACAACGACAATATCTGGCTGCATTTCTTTAATAACCTGTAGGGCTTCCGCGCCATCTCCAGATTCAGCAATCACGTTAATACCATCATTTTCCAGCAAATTTCTGATTGCCACTCTTGCTAGGGGATGGTCGTCTATGATTATCGCACTCAACTTGTTATTTTCACTCAACATTGCTACCTCAAAAATAAACCGTACTGTATTGATAAATATAGAGGAAAACCTCAACAGCGATTTCAGCAATGGCGAAGGCCATAACGTTTTTCGTGATGAGAGTCCTATCACTTTTATTGATGTAGACTACCTTGAACACGCCTTATCGGCTCCAGCTTTGCGAGGAAGGGTTCATTGATTGCAAACAAGAAGCACGCTACAACGTCATCTTATAAACAAAAGAATAGTAATATGTTCTCGATAGCGCGAATGTAGAATTGAGTTGATTATATGCTAATAAAATAAACAGTAGCTAAATGAAACCATTAGTTTATATATTCCACATGCTTAATTTTATTTCTCACCCACTGCTTGGTGCTACATTATTCCCTCATATATCTTATACATACGCTACCTGATACCTACAAGCGTAGGACGCCACCTACCCATAAAAAATGCTGAGTCTTATATATTTGAATTACTGCAACAGTTATAGTTTTCTACATAAACTTCACTCACACATTTTTAATCCACCTCTAATCAGAACGACATCTGTTTATATTAGTGAGAGTTTAATATAGGCCCCACCGTAACTAAAAATATTAAAACTCACTTAAATAACGTTGCTCAACCTAATATTTAATTAAACAAATAGGAACCGTTAAGGTTATATATATGGCAATTGAATCAGATTCACATAAGGTAGGTCTCATACCTGTAACTTTAATGGTTTCAGGTAATATTATGGGGTCAGGTGTTTTTCTCCTTCCTGCAAACCTAGCATCCACGGGCGGCGTTGCTATTTATGGTTGGCTGGTCACCATCATTGGGGCTTTAGCGCTATCGATGGTGTACGCCAAAATGTCCTCGCTAGATGCCAGCCCTGGCGGATCTTATGCCTATGCTCGTCGCGCTTTCGGTCCATTTATCGGATATCAAACTAACCTGCTGTATTGGCTAGCCTGTTGGGTCGGTAACATTGCGATGGTTGTTATCGGCGTTGGCTATCTCAGCTACTTCTTCCCAGCGCTAAAAGACCCAATGATCATGACGCTGACCTGCGTTTTAGTCCTCTGGTTCTTCGTTATTTTGAACATTATCGGCGCCAAAATGATAACGCGTGTGCAGGCTGTGGCAACGGTGTTAGCACTGGTTCCTATTCTGTCAGTCGCTATTTTTGGCTGGTTCTGGTTCAGCGGCGATACCTATATGGCCGCATGGAACGTCAGTGGGAAAGGTACGCTGGGCGCCATTCAAAGCACCTTGAACGTTACACTATGGTCATTTATCGGCGTAGAGAGCGCGTCCGTTGCTGCTGCCGTGGTAAAAAACCCGAAGAAAAACGTCCCAATTGCCACCATTGGTGGTGTACTGATTGCCGCCGTTTGCTACGTACTCTCGACCACCGCCATTATGGGTATGATCCCGAATGCAGCGCTGCGTGTTTCAACCTCTCCGTTCGGTGATGCCGCGCGTATGGCATTAGGTGAAACCGCGGGCGCTATCGTGACATTCTGTGCCGCAGCCGGTTGCCTTGGTTCATTAGGTGGCTGGACATTACTTGCCAGCCAAACCGCTAAAGCAGCCGCTGACGATGGTCTATTCCCACCAATCTTCGCTAAAGTGAATAAAAAAGGTGTTCCGGTCCAAGGTCTTATTGTGATCGGCATTCTGATGACAATATTCCAAGTCGCTTCGATATCGCCTAATGCAGCTGCGCAATTTGGTATTGTCTCTTCAGTTTCCGTTATTTTTACCTTAGTACCTTATCTTTACACCTGTGCAGCGCTCCTGCTTGTGGGACACGGTCACTTAGGAAATCAAAAAGGGTTATTTGCGTTTATCACATCGGTTGCCTTTGCTTATTGCATATGGGCTGTTATTGGCTCCGGCGCACAAGAAGTCATGTGGTCGTTTGTTGCGTTAATGGTCGTAACCGCACTCTACTCTTTAAATTACAACCGAACACACAAAAATCCATTCCCGCTGGATGTTCAAGCTTAATAACAACACTAAGTGGCCTAGTTATCGCTAGGCCACAAAAAGTTATTTAATAGTTTATTTAATTAATAGATAGGACTAAACATGATTGAATTAAATCATCTCAAAAAACGTAAAGTACTAGTGGTAAATAGTGACATTACAAATAGAAATACTGCTAATGGGCAGTCCATCTGTAATTTAATCGAGGCTCTAGAAGAAAGGAACCTCTCGGTTATCGTTGCGACAACCTATAACGATGGAATAGCGAGCATTACCTCTGACGCCTCTATCTGCTGTGTATTCGTAGATTGGACATCTGAAGAAAACAATGCTGATTCACACAGCCATGCATTAACGCTTTTACAGGAAGTTCGTCGTCGAAATAAAACCGTACCCATATTACTGATGGCGGAACGCGCCTGCCTAGAAACGCTGACGCTCGACACCATGGAGTTAGCGAATGAGTTTGTGTGGATGCAAGAAGACACCGCTGAATTCATTGCCGCACGCAGTGAGGCCCTGATCAAAAAATACTTCAATCAACTGTTACCTCCTTTCACAAAAGCCTTATTCGATTACACTAACGGTTCTCCAGAATACTCATGGGCAGCACCAGGTCATCAGGGCGGTGTCGCATTTACCAAATCGGCAGTTGGCCGTGAATTCCTTGATTTCTTCGGCGAAAATCTTTTCCGTACCGATACCGGAATTGAACGTGATTCGCTCGGATCGCTGCTCGATCACAGCGGCCCAATCAAAGACTCCGAAGCTTATGCCGCCAGAGTATTTGGCGCTCACCAAAGCTATTCCGTTCTGAATGGCACATCAGGTTCTAACCGTGCCGTCATGTCAGCCGTCGTTGGAGAGGGGCAATTTGCGCTCTGCGACCGAAACTGCCATAAATCCATCGAGCAAGGGCTGGTGATGACCGGCGGGATCCCGGTGTTCTTCATTCCAACACGTAACCGTTTTGGCATCATTGGACCAATCCCTAAGTCACAGTTCCAACCAGAATCTATCCAGCAGAAAATCGATGCGCACCCGCTGAAACAGCTTGCCGTTGACCCTAAGCCGGTTTATTCCGTGGTCACCAACTGTACTTATGACGGTATGTGCTACAACGCGAAGCAGGCTCAAGATCTTCTGGCTGAAAGCGTTGATACTATTCATTTTGATGAAGCATGGTATGCCTATGCACGTTTTAACCCACTCTATCGCGATCGTTTCGCAATGCGTGGAAATCCGACAGAACACGACGCAACTGGTCCAACGGTATTTGCTACACAGTCTACTCATAAGCTGTTAGCGGCGCTTTCTCAGGCTTCCTACATTCACATTCGTAATGGCAAAAAACCCATTGAACACTCACGTTTCAATGAGTCTTACATGCTGCAATCCACCACCTCGCCGCTGTATGCCATTATCGCGGCCAATGAAATCGGCGCAGCCATGATGGATGGCCAGCAAGGTGAAGCGCTGACTCAGGAAGTGATTGATGAAGCGGTCGATTTCCGTCTAGCACTTGCAAAAGCTCACGCCGCTTTTGCCGCCAAAGGGGAATGGTTCTTCTCTCCATGGAATGCGCCAGACGTGATTGATGCAGAAACGGGTAAAAAAGTGCCGTTCTTGAATGCGTCAAAACAGCAGCTCACAACCGATCCTGAGTGCTGGGTGCTTCGTCCGGGTGAAAATTGGCATGGTTTTGAACAGTTGGAAGACGACTGGTGCATGCTCGACCCAATCAAAGCCGGCATTTTAGTACCTGGCATGGGCGACGACGGCGAGATGCAGGAAACCGGTATTCCTGCCGCTGTTGTAACCGCATTCCTTTACCAGCACGGTATTGTGCCTTCACGCACCACCGACTTCATGGTGCTATGCCTGTTCTCTGTGGGGATCACCAAAGGCAAATGGGGAACGTTAATTAACGTTCTGATCGAATTCAAAAAACATTACGACAGCAATACGCCGCTGTCGGTCTGTCTACCTGACCTTGCCGCATCTCATGTTGAGAACTATGCCGGTATGGGCATGAAAGATCTGTGTGATGAGATGTTTGCCTACATGAAAACCAGCCAGATGGATAAGCTTCAGGCAGCCGCCTTCAGCCACATCCCAACACCGGTTAAACTTCCTCGTGCTGCATTCCAAGATCATATGGCCGGACGCTGCGAATTACTGTCGCTTGATAAACTTGCCGGACGTATTTCCGCCGTTGGAGTGATCCCTTACCCACCGGGTATTCCGATTGTGATGCCAGGCGAAAGCTTCGGCACCACTGAGCAACCATGGCTGCAATATATTTATAGCATTGCGCAATGGGGCAAGAAATTCCCAGGTTTCGAAAAAGAGCTTGAAGGCGCTGAGCTGAAAGATGGCCAATATTATATATGGGCACTAAAAGACTAAGTCGCTCTATAAAATAACCCATAAAAGAGATTCTTAATGAATCTCTTTTATTTCATTTCTATTAACCCCTCGTGATTTTATGAAAAACTCCATGCAGAAACTTATATGCAGAAATTAGCGACTAAATGCATCCAGTTCCATTCAGCAAAAGCGATCGGTTTAGCTTTTATTATTCTGTCTCTAACGGGTTGTTCCTGTGCACCATCAATAGTTCTCTTTGGCGCATCATTTCCTGACTGGCTGATATGTTCAGCCATTGGCGTTATTGCTATGACACTTATGCACACAATGTTAAGGAAAGGCGAACACCAGTGCTGGCTTGAGCCTGCCGTGATTGTCTACCCCTGTGTTACGGCTCTCAGCGCAATGTTGACTTGGTTGTTGTTTTTTACCCATTAAGAGAAATACAGAATGTCCCTTAAGAATAAGTTTTATATTTGTTTGCTCGTATTTGTAACGTTAATTGCGCTATGCATTGTGATGCTAAAGATCGATGAAGCTCCACAAACTGACGATGCTTATATCTATGCGGATACCATTAATGTGGTTCCTATCATTGAAGGGCATATAGTGACGATCCCCGTCAAAGATAACCAGCTGGTTTCCAAAGGCGATCTGCTATTTAAAATTGATCCAAGACCCTATGAGCATGCCATTGAATCTGGCACCGCCCAGCTTGCTACCTTAGATGAACAAATAAAGCTCGCACAGCGAACTGTTGATGCTCAGCAATACAATGCTCAGGCCGTTTCAGCGAAAGAAATCAGCGCCAAAGAGAACTACCTGCAGGCACTCAGCACCTACCAACGTATATTGGCGCTTAAAGGCAAGGGATACGTTTCCGCAGAAGAGTTTGATCAAGCTAGAACGGCAAAAAATAGCGCCGAGGCGATGTATAAAGCCTCTCGCAGCGAAGTAGAACAGGCCAAATCGGCGGTAAGCAGCGTAGATGCACTTATTGCGCAGCGTAAAGTTGTCTGCGTGGATATCGCAAAAGCCCAGTTAAACCTTGAATATAGTGAGATTCGTGCGCCTTTCGATGGTCGAGTGGCCTCCCTGAATACCACTATTGGGCAATATGCATCGCCGCAACAGTCGGTAATGACGCTCATTGATACCCAAGCATGGTATGTCGTGGCTAATTTCCGTGAAACCGACCTAAAAAATGTCTGTAGCGGTGTTCCTGCACGTATATACGTCATGGGCGATACAGGTAAATCCTTTACTGGTAGCGTTGATTCTGTAGGCTACGGCGTATCTCCTCAAGATGGCGGCATGAGCAACGGACTCCCGTCAGTTGCACGTACCATTAACTGGGTGCATGTATCCCAACGCTTCCCTGTCAAAATTCGCGTCGATAACCCAGAGCCTGCGCTATTTCGCGTTGGTGCCTCGGCGATTGCCATCGTCTATCGAGATACCGCACCCTAGAGGAAATCAGAATGAAATCATTTGACCTCTTCGTCTCTCGATTTTATCAGGGGCTTGGGTTTTATCCGGGCCGAGCAAATCAGATCCTGCGAACCACCGTGGCCTGTATCATTGTGGTTATTCTCAGCCAAACGTTACAGATCCCCGATCTAGCGCTATCACTTATCGTGGTCTTTTTTGTCACCCAAACCAATATTGTGGTGACCAAACTCACCGGCCTATTTTTTATTATTTCTATCGCGCTGGCCGTAGCAGCGTCGCTGTTAATTTTAAAAATAACCTGGGACGTGCCTTTTTTACGCATTTTACTGGCATCATTGGTGGCTTTTATTAGTCTATTTATGATGCGAGCCTCAAAATATGGGGTGATATTCTACTTAGTCGCTCTAATCGTTATTTTTTCACAAAGCTTTGTTGATGTAAGTTCAGATTCAGAAGAGATCATCAGAAATATTTTGTGGGTATGGGTGGCGATGACCTATGCCATTGCCGTCACTCTCATTATTAATGCTTTATTTCTTCCCTCAGAACCGGAGAAATTACTCAATAAAACGCTTATATCGCAACTTAACCATATAGCTGATCTCTTAACTCCCAACAGTGAGCTTAAGAGAAAAGAAAATACCCTCGCCTCGATTGGTCAAGATTTACAATCGCTGTATAAACTACTGCAATATACCAAATCCCGCGATCGGTTAAGTGCCAACGATCATACGGCGCAGTTAGCAACGGTGACAATGGTTTCTGAACTACGCTCTCTTTCGTGCCATTTGCCTGTGGAATTGATTAATCCCAAAGCCCGTGATGCAGCCTTAAGTATTAAGTCTGTTTGCGAAGGTATGGCAGCCGGTTTAAAAAAAACCTCAGATTGCCTTACACCAACGAGCATCAATACGAATGCAGAAAATGTCACCTTAAACCAAATGGCAAAGGTGATAAATAATTACGATCAAAATAAAAATGTCTCTTACAACAATATCCCGAGCCAAAAGAAAAATTTCTCATTCTTCGTTCCTGATGCATTCTCAAATAAAATCTATGTTACCTATGCATTAAAAACGTTACTTAGCGCGCTGATTTGCTATGTTTTTTATACCGCCACTGACTGGTTTGGTATTCACACCATCATGCTGACCTGCCTCGTTGTGGCACAGCCAGGTTTAGGAAAAACGCAGCGAAAAATCACACTGCGTTTATTAGGTGCTATTGCTGGAAGTATCGCCGCGCTGGTTGCCATTGTTTTTATTCTGCCTAATTTAACCACGCTATTTGGGCTGCTATTACTTTCAGTTCCTATCTTTATGCTTTGTTCATGGGTTGCCACTGGCCCAGAGAATATTAGCTATGCTGGCATCCAAATGTTGCTGACCTTCTCACTTGCCGTTCTCAATGGTTTTACACCGGTCAACGATCTCACTGAGGTACGCGACAGAATTGTCGGCGTCATTTTAGGTATTATTATCGCAGGGCTGATTCAAACCTTAATCAAGCCCGAAAGAAATGGCGAAGTATTACAGCTTAAACTCGCTGGCCTAATGGACTTAATGAAAACCAGCCTATCCATGAAAAATGCTACCGAAGATAAACGAGGTGCGTTAATGGTGAGCTTTAAAGGGTGTAAGGATTTAGCTACTGAGATAGCCCTTGAGCCCACTTGGATGAAAACAGAAGGTTCCCATGATGGGACTTGTCAGAAGTTGCAGGAGGTTATGCAACAGGCAAAAAGCATGCTGATCAATACTGATGCTGTGGTGCTTTGGTGTCAGCAAAATGCTCCGGTTAATCCCGTAGTTGGATGTTTTATCCAACAAAATGTAGAGAACATCGGCGTTATTGCTAAACGGTTAAAAACGGGGGAGAAAAACGATAATATGACTCTGCCTGATTTACCGAAAGGATTATCCAAAGAAGTATCGACTATGCTCACTTTGCTCAGTGACTCAATGGAAGGTTTCTGGAACTCTATTAAAAAATTATAATTTTTTGAACATTTAAAATCCGACTAACACATCCATATGAAAAAGCACAAGAGCGGTAGAGATACTACCGCTCTTGTGGCTAATTAATATATTTTATTGCTTAACCCAATTACTGCCATTAAAGAGGAAGTTAGCTGGGGTATTACTAGATTTATTCATAGTGAGAGTGTTTCCACTGTAGCTTACCTTAGTCTCTTGGCTGGCCTCTGAAACTATTCTCACCGCAGATCCAGTTGCTGCTGTAGCAGGGAGTGTGACGCTACCAGACCAAGAACCATCTCTGAAACTATACAGAATAGATTCATAGTTATTTAACGATGCGGCAACTGTTGTACTTAGAATCTGACTTCCATTTGAAACGGATTGTTGAACAAAGTATCTGTTTATCACTATGCTTAACGAACTCACGTTAAATGCAGCACTGTTTACACGAGCCGTGACGGTTGTTTTTCCAGAGCCATTCAGCGTAGTGCTTCCGGACCGCACAGTTGTCAGGTCTGCGCTATAAACCCCCGTACTCGTTTCTTTAACTGTCCCTACAGTCGATCCATTTAAGCTTGAAACGAAAGCAACGGTTTGCCCGCCGACATTACGCCCAAATGAATCTTGTAGCGTCAAGGTGAGTTTAGATTTTGTAGTGCCATCAGCCTGAATCGTCATTGGTGTTGCACTCAATGATGATTTTGCAACCACTGGCTCTCCAACAACGAATGTGACACTTACTTTCTGACTATCTCCATTGACTGTTGCCGTTACCGTGCTTGAACCCACTTGTGTACTTGTTAACGTCGTAGTAGCGACCCCGGAATTATCTGTCATCACTTTGCTATTAATCACTTTAGCGGTGTTATCAGCACTAAAGACGACCTCAACACCTGGTACTACGTTGCCATAAGCATCAGTGACTATTGCCTGAACTTTGTTGGTTTTAACACCATCAGCAACTGCACTATTGTTTACAACTGTTAACGCCTTGCTCGCTATTCCCGCAGTGCTGCTGTCAGGTATAAAGGTGATGTCAGCGGTGCTGCTCTTACCGTTGACCAATGCAGTAACTTCATAGCTGCCAGCTTTGGTACTAGTCATGGTGCTAGTCGCAATACCAGACTCGTTAGTGGTGGCTTCCGCCGTCCCTACTTTCACATCTTTAGACGTACTGAAGCTTACCGCAACATTTGGCACCGGATTTCCGTTGGCATCAGTCACAATGACCTGAACTGCATTGGTGGCAGTACCATTGGCAATTTCATTGTTGGTGGTAACCGTAAACGCGCCGCTGGCGATTTCCGCCGTGCTGCTGTCAGGCATAAAGGTAATATCAGCGGTGCTGCTCTTACCGTTGACCAACGCGGTAACTTCATAGCTGCCAGCTTTGGTACTAGTCATGGTGCTAGTCGCAATACCAGACTCGTTAGTGGTGGCTTCCGCCGTCCCTACTTTCACATCTTTAGACGTACTGAAGCTTACCGCAACATTTGGCACCGGATTTCCGTTGGCATCAGTCACAATGACCTGAACCTCATTGGGCGCTGAGCCATTGGCAGCGGCATCATTAGTTGTGACCGTAAACGCACCGCTGGCAATTTCCGCCGTACTGCTGTCAGGTATAAAGGTAATGTCAGCGGTGCTGCTCTTACCGTTGACCAATGCAGTGACTTCATAGCTGCCAGCTTTGGTACTACTCATGGTGCTAGTCGCAATACCAAACTCGTTAGTGGTGGCCTGCGCCGTACCTACTATCACATCTTTAGACGTACTGAAGCTTACCGCAACATTTGACACCGGATTTCCGTTGGCATCAGTCACGACAACCTGCACCTCATTGGTGGCAGTACCATTGGCAATTTCATTGTTGGTAGTCACCGTAAACGCGCCGCTGGCGATTTCCGCCGTGCTGCTGTCAGGTATAAAGGTAATATCAGCCGTGCTGTTCTTACCGTTGACCAACGCGGTGACTTCATAGCTGCCAGCTTTGGTACTAGTCATGGTGCTAGTCGCAATACCAGACTCGTTAGTGGTGGCTTCCGCCGTCCCTACTTTCACATCTTTAGACGTACTGAAGCTTACCGCAACATTTGGCACCGGATTTCCGTTGGCATCAGTCACAATGACCTGAACTGCATTGGTGGCAGTACCATTGGCAATTTCATTGTTGGTGGTAACCGTAAACGCACCGCTGGCGATTTCCGCCGTGCTGCTGTCAGGTATAAAGGTAATGTCAGCAGTGCTGCTCTTACCGTTGACCAACGCAGTGACTTCATAGCTGCCAGCTTTGGTAGTAGTCATGGTGCTAGTCGCAATACCAGACTCGTTAGTGGTGGCCTGCGCCGTACCTACCATCACATCTTTAGACGTAGTAAAGCTTACCGCAACATTCGGCACCGGATTTCCGTTGGCGTCGGTCACGATAACCTGCACCGCATTGGTTGCTGAGCCATTGGCAGCGGCATCATTAGTCGTGACCGTAAACGCGCCGCTGGCGATCTCCGCCGTGCTGCTGTCAGGCATAAAGGTCACCTCGGCTTTGCTGCTCTTACCGTTGACCTGCGCCATGATCTCATAGCTGCCCGACTTAGTGCTGCTCATGGTACTGGTCGCAATACCGGACTCGTTAGTGGTACCTGTTGCGGTGATCACTTTCACGTCTCCCGGGGCACTGAAGCTTACCACGGCATTCGGCACCGGGTTCCCGTTAGCATCGGTCACGATAACCTGTACCGTGTTAGTGGCTGACCCGTTGGCAACGGCATCGTTGCTGGTGACCGTGAAAGCACCACTGGCGATTTCTGCCGTGCTGCTGTCAGGCATAAAGGTAATATCAGCGGTGCTGCTCTTACCGTTGACCAACGCGGTAACTTCATAGCTGCCAGCTTTGGTACTAGTCATGGTGCTAGTCGCAATACCAGACTCGTTAGTGGTGGCTTCCGCCGTCCCTACTTTCACATCTTTAGACGTACTGAAGCTTACCGCAACATTTGGCACCGGATTTCCGTTGGCATCAGTCACAATGACCTGAACCTCATTGGGCGCTGAGCCATTGGCAGCGGCATCATTAGTTGTGACCGTAAACGCACCGCTGGCAATTTCCGCCGTACTGCTGTCAGGTATAAAGGTAATGTCAGCGGTGCTGCTCTTACCGTTGACCAATGCAGTGACTTCATAGCTGCCAGCTTTGGTACTACTCATGGTGCTAGTCGCAATACCGGACTCGTTAGTAGTCGTTGCTGTAGTGATCACTTTCACGCCTTCCGACGCACTGAACTTCACCGCGATATTTGGTACTGGATTTCCGTTGGCATCAGTCACGATGACCTGAACTGCATTGGTCGCTGAGCCATTGGCAGCAGAGTCATTAGTTGTGACCGTAAACGCGCCGCTGGCGATTTCCGCCGTGCTGCTGTCAGGCATAAAGGTAACATCGGCTTTGCTGCTCTTACCGTTGACCTGCGCCGTGACCTCATAGCTGCCCGACTTAGTGCTGCTCATGGTGCTGGTTGCAATACCGGACTCGTTAGTGGTGCCTGTTGCGGTGATCACCTTCACGTCTCCTGGGGCACTGAAGTTTACCGCGGCATTCGGCACCGGATTCCCGTTGGCATCGGTCACAATAACCTGCACGCCGTTGGTGGCCGTCCCGTTAGCGGGCGCATCGTTGGTGGTCACCGTAAACGCACCACTAGCGATCCCAGCCGTGTTGCTGTCAGGAATAAAGGTGATATCAGCTTTGCTGTTTGCACCGTTAACCTGAGCGCTCACCGTGTAACTACCGGCCTGAGTGCTAGTCATGGTGCTAACAGCAATGCCGGCCTCATTAGTAGTGGCTTCTGCAGTTCCGACCTTTACGGCTCCCGGTGCACTGAACTTCACCGCAACATTCGGCACTGGGTTTCCATTGGCGTCGGTCACGACGACCTGAACCGCATTAGTCGCTGAGCCATTGGCAGCTGCGTCATTAGTCGTGACTGTAAACGCGCCGCTGGCGATTTCTGCCGTACTGCTGTCAGGAATAAAGGTGATATCGGCAGTACTACTCACACCGTTCACCAAAGCGGTAACCGTGTAACTACCGGCCTGAGTGCTGGTCATGGTGCTTGTAGCAATACCAGTTTCGTTGGTCGTTGTTTCCAACGTACCGACCTTCACATCTCCCGGCGCACTGAACTTCACCGCGACATTCGGTACAGGATTCCCGTGAGCGTCGGTCACCACAACCTGCACCGCATTGGTGGCAGATCCATTGGCGGCCGCATCGTTAACGGTCACTTTAAATGCACCGTTAGCAATATTTGCCGTGCTGCTATCTGGTACAAAATTCACCTGAGTTGTCTGGCTGGTATTGTTGATAGTCGCCGTGACTGTTGAGCTACCAGACTTGGTACTACTTAACGTCGTCGTAGCGATACCATCCCCATTTGTAGTCGCTTGGATGGATGTAACAATGGCACCATTAGTAGCACTGAAGGTGACAATTTCATTAGCAACAGGTTTACCAAAAGCATTGGTCACAATCGCCTGAACTTCGTTAGTGGCAACACCATTAGCTACTGCATCATTGTTAATAGTGGTAAGAGCGCCTTTAGCAATCGTGGACATTTTCCCGATAATTGCTGTAGCTGGGGAGATTTTTACGTTTTGAATCATTGGCGTCAGTGAGAATACGCCAATTTGCGTGCCGGCGGTCAACGTGGCTAAATAGGTTCCAGGGTGCGCTGAGTCAGCTCTAAATGAGCTGACTTTCACATCCGGTAGTGAACGCGAGGATTGGGTGATATTCATGGTAATTTCATCCGCAACCCCCACTACCGGCTGACCTTTATTGTCTTGCAAAACAAGCGTTAACTGTGCCGTAGATTGACCATCATTAGGCAACACAATTTCAGTTGGTGTTAATAAGCTATTGATGGCACTTACCGCAGCTGACGCCACGATTACCACGCTTTCTGCTTTAGGTGATGCGTTACCCGATTTATCATAGGCAACACCGCTAACCACATAGCTGTTGTTCGCATCGCTGCCATATTGGTATTCAGGAATAATGATGTTGAACTGCTGCTCAGAAACCTGAACAATCTGCCCGCCCTGACTCAGCAGTTCAGGTGCTGTCCACTCAATGCGTTCAACCCCGTTGGTACTATTAACAGACACACCCAGCGATTTGCTTTCACCGCTGTAGCCGCTGATTTGCGAGGCCAACCGGAGGCTAATGGTGTCTTTTTTGCGGTATTCCAACACGATGTTGTTGTTACGATCGACGAAGTCATAGCGATTTGCAGCCAGACTGCGGCTTGCGGCGAGCATACCGCTATCCAACTGCTGGCTGAGCGGTGCGCCAAGGACGTAGTTCAGATCGATGCCAAAGCGGGTATCGTTTTGGTTGCTTTTGCCCATGCGGTGATCGATGTTGAACTTCATCAGCGGGAAAGGTGAATAGTTAACGCCAGCCGTTACCGCAACCGGATCTTTTTGCTGATTATCTTTGCCAAACAGTCCGACGCGGTCGCCATAATACTGTTCATACACCAGCTTGCCGCCGATGCCCGGATAGGCAGGTAAATAGCCTTCTGTACGAATATCCCAACCGTTAGCCGGGCGTTCTTCGTAGTTGTCAAAATCCGGTGAGTTTTTCCAGTTGGTCAGACGCATGTAAGCGTTAGCAGCCACTTTGAGGAAATCGCGCTGATATTCTGCGCCGAGGCCTAAACGCGAGTGACTACGCGACCAGTCGTGATCAAAAAAGGTATTCGCCCCCAACATATAGGTACCTTCAAAATAACGGTACCCCAGCCCTAAGTTAGACTGGTTTCGGCTGTCGGTATGATGCACGGAACCCTGGGTAAAGATCTGATGGGCATTGTTTTCCCACAGCGGATACAACACATCTAGCTCAGAATTTTTTAATGAGAAATCACGGTCGGCATCCAATTTTACCCGTGCTTTTCCCTTACCGTTCAGCCAACTGGCAACTTCTTGATTCGCTTTGCTGTTCGCTGCACCCAACGCTTGGCCGCGCGCCAAATCTTTCGCGCTGTCAGCGCTGTGGTTGTTTTGTAGAAAATTACCAGCTTGCTGGGCGCGTTGAGCCAGCTCGGCGCTATTATCACTGCCGGCATCAGTAGCAATACTTTTGGATTGAGCTGGAACGTCAATCTCATCCCCAGCGCTCACTGATTCAAAACCGTGGGCAAAGGTTCGATATTGATTCAGCGTTTTAAGCTGTGCCACGGTGAGATGATGCTTCTCAGCCACCAGCGCAAGCGTATCACCAGGCTGTAAAACATAAGGAATGGTTTTCGCTGCGGCGGCCGCAGTAAAAAACTTTTTTTCTCCGGTCTCGGCTCGAGCAACCATCATCGGGGTAAATGACAGGGCGAGTGGAAATACGATCTGCATTCCGATATTGAGATGCGCAATAGCGCGGATAAAACCTTGGGTCATTTTTATTTGACCGGTAGTTGGAGGCTTTTTGTTATTCATATATGGCTCTAATAAACAAATGAAAACATACGATGTTTTGATTACGTGGTTTTTGCTGCGATGGCATATAGCCATTGAAAATCAACACTCATCTTTCTGAATGCTTGTAAATAACATTATTAAATAAAACCTAAATACACTTTATATTTGGTATTAAACCTGTTTTTCATCACTCCATTAGAATGTTTAAGGATTAAATGAAAGAAAAATCTTTCGAATGACGAAGGTAACAATAGAAATTAATATATCGACCCACTTGTCAATAATTGAGAACGACTTTCATTTCTTAAATACACTAATTGTAAAAGCTGAATTTGCTTAACTAGAGACATAGGAAGAATCAACGATAGAGACTGTTGATCCGATAGCACAGCAATATAATTTCTAGGTATCGCTTACCGTTCTAGCGCACAGAAGTTTTTCAAAAACCCCATAAACACTTAAAAAAGGTGCTCAAAAAATCGCCACAACCGCAACATTCTCGCCTAAATTTCATCGTCAAACCCAGATTAATTAGATCATTATACCAATTTTGATAAAAACGCGATCATATAATCCAAATAAACATAAAAAACAGCATTAAATTCTAATTAGTTATTTTTTATTCAACTAGCAAGCGTTTTATATGAAAAAATAAGTAAGTTTTGGATTATTTATATCGAATTTATTTTTAACGCTATTTGTTTCACTTGCGTTTAGATTACTTAATTCCGTTTAAAAAAATCAAAACAGATTAAATAAAATGAGATAAAACAATACTGAAATTGATTTCGTTTAGTTTTCATTTAAAATAAAAGCATTTTAAAATGATGATAAACAATATCTCCACTGCAACTTTAATCATGCATACGTAATTAAAAAGATGTACTTTAAATACTGAGATAACATTCAACGCTAATTATTTAGTGCGTAACAAATAAGTTGACGAGTAAGATACAGGCAATTTCAACATCATTTATAGTATCCATTGCTATATTTAGAGTATATAGGACACTTCCTCAGCAAGTGGAGTCCAAAGCCTACACATGTAGGATTCCATCTATTATCTCAGACTTGATAATCACCGCCGTTAATATAGTAAGCAGCCCATTTTGTTTAACATAAATAGAAGATGGATATTTGTTTTTTAAAATAGAGTCAACGAGAAGATTCATCCCTAATACTAAACAGGAGGATAATTAGCGTGCGTGGAATTTCAATAAGATCGACAATTGGATAAGAACAATATTCTTGAATATCTGAGGGGGATGGTATGAGCCTCCCTCATCAGATAAGAGAGGCTAGAAAGGAGAATTGGCGGATTACTTGTAAATACGAACCTTGCAGTTTTTCCCTTTGATCTTGCCTTCCTGAAGCTGCTTATAGGCTTTCTTAGCTGATGCTTTGCGGATAGCTACGTAGGCATGAATCGGGAACATATCGATTTTACCCACATCGGCGGCGGTAAGGCCTGCGTCTCCGGTCAACGCGCCCAGAATATCGCCAGGGCGGATCTTGGCTTTACGACCACCGTCGATGCACAACGTCACCATTTCAGCTTCCAACGGCTGCATCGGTGATGCCATCATTTTATCCGCAGACAACCAAGTCGGTTTCAGGCCGATATAATCTTCCAGCGCATGAGCACGCACCATTTCTGATGGCGCCACAAAGCTCACGGCTAGGCCTTTCTGGCCTGCACGTGCGGTACGGCCAATACGGTGGACGTGAACTTCAGGATCGAAAGAAAGCTCGTAGTTCACAACCATTTCCAACTCTTTGATATCTAACCCACGCGCGGCGACGTCGGTTGCCACCAGCACGCGGCAGCTGCGATTGGAGAAACGTACCAGCACCTGATCGCGTTCACGCTGTTCTAAATCACCGTGCAGAGCCAGCACGCTAATATTCTGCCCAGACAACGCCTCGTAGACGTCTTGGCAATCGCGTTTGGTATTACAGAACACCACGCATGATGCCGGTTGCAGATTGCTCAGCAGCGCTTGGAGCAACGCTAATTTTTCACCGCGTGAGGTTTCATAAAACTGTTGCTCGATATCTGGCAGCGCAGAAACATCGCCGGTCTCAATATTCATAGGCTCACGTTGAATACGCGCGCTGATGCGTTCAATACCCTGCGGATAGGTCGCAGAGAATAAAAGAGTTTGGCGTGAAGTTGGGGTGTAGCTGATCACATCGTCAATCGCATCGGCAAAGCCCATGTCCAACATGCGGTCAGCTTCGTCCAACACCAGCACTTTCATCGCATCCAAACTAACGCTTTTCTTGCGCAAATGTTCCTGAATACGGCCCGGTGTACCCACCACAATATGTGGCGCATGTACCAAAGAATCCAACTGATGGCTAATTGGCTGGCCGCCACACAGTGTCAAAATTTTGATGTTCTGGGTGAAACGCGCTAAACGGCGCAGTTCTTTGCTGACCTGATCCGCCAGCTCGCGCGTTGGACACAGCACCAGCGCCTGAGTCGTAAACTGGGTAACGTCAATCTGCTGTAGCAGACCGATACCAAAAGCGGCTGTTTTACCGCTGCCGGTTTTGGCCTGCGCCCGAACGTCACGCCCTTCTAAAATGGCAGGCAATGCAGCAGCCTGCACAGGGGTCATTGAGGCATAGCCAAGTTCAGCGAGGTTTTCTAGCTGCGCCGCTGGCAGCGTCAGGGAAGCAAAAGATTGGGTCACAACGGTTACTCTAATCAGACAAAAAATAAGGGGGAGCAAGTTTGCTGTTGAACGCGATTATAGACTCGTAGCGCCAGCGGACTTGTACTCATAGGCGCACATAATAACAGAGAAGCGGTAGGTCGAGCAGAAGTAAAAATAGCCAACATGATGAGAGAAGAAATGCGGGGAAAATCCCCGCTTGATAATCCGCGTCGTACAGTCTTGGGCTATTTATATACTTCCGCAATAGCGCTAATTTTACCGTGTTCACGGCCAGCGATAATCACGTAATATTTACCGCCTTTCTCATCTGCCAGCTTAGACAAAACTTCTTTGGCATCCATTGGCGATGTGGTTTCTGCCGTGGTGCTTACGGTACCAATTTTCGTATATTTTGCGGCTTCTTCTTTAGTGATTTCCTCTGCTGCCAAAGCGCCAAAAGATACTGAACTCACCAGAATCGCTGCGGTAATAGCTTTAATTGCTTTCATAAATCACTCCTTGTTGTTTGTCATTGGATAGAACAACTACAGGATTAAAGGTAGTACAGATTCATGAACACCGCAGGAAATGCCATTTTTTTAGTCAGAATTAAGAAATATCTCCCCTAAAAGGGGAGATAAAAAGGGAGGAATAATCAGTCCAGCACTAGAGCTCATCACCGTTTGAGCGGATCACTTTTTGGTACCATTCAAAACTCAGCTTCTTCTTGCGCGCCAAGTTATTTTCACGGTCGATATACACAAAGCCGTACTGTTTTTGGTAGCCATTGAGCCAAGACAGCAAATCAATAAATGACCAAGGATAGAATCCACGCACATCGGCGCCCTGCTCAATAGCACGACCAACAGCGCGAATATGCTCACTTAGATAGTCAATGCGTGGCTGATCTAAAACCGCACCGTCAACAATCGGATCCTTCGCGCCTAAACCGTTTTCAGTAATATAAATAGGCACTTCACCGTAGCGATGACGAATGCGGCCAATCGCGTCGGTCAGGCCTTCTGGGTAGATTTCCCAATCCCAATCGGTGTACACGCCGTTTGGATTTTTTACGATCTTGAATAAGCCTTTGAAGCCCATTCCACCGCCGCTGCCTTTCTGACCCGAGGTGTTAAGATCGAAACCTTGTACGTCATCGTTACGTGCCACCATTTCACGTTTGTAGTAATTCAGGCCGATGAAATCTACGATGTTTTCTTTCAGTAATTCGGCATCACCAGGGTGGAACTCAGGTACGCCAAATGCGGCCTGTGCCATTTCGAGCATGTCGCGCGGATATTCGCCTTTTAGCACAGGATCATACAGCCAGTGGGTGTAAATCCCTTCGGCAATCTCCCACGCGCGCAGATCTTCTGGTTCTTGGCTGATCGGATCGTTAGGTTGCAGTACGTTAACAAAACCAATTTGGCCCTTGATCCCCATTTCACGAAAACTTTTCACCGCACGGGCATTGGACAAGAAAACATGATGGCAGGCCTGAATGCCCAACTTAGGATCTTTCAGCTTCGGTGGATGCTGGCCGGTGAAATACCCCATACCAATAAAAACGATGGTTTCGTTAAACGTTGACCACAGGTCAACGCGATCGCCGAAGCGTTGATAGCAAAGACGGGCATATTCATCAAAGGCATCAACGATTTCACGCCCTGCCCAACCGCCAAATTTATCCTGCAAAGCCTGAGGGAGATCCCAGTGATACAGCGTGATCATTGGGCGAATATTGTGGCGCAAAAGCTCATCGATCAAATCGCTATAAAATTTGATTCCGGCTTCGTTCACTTCACCGGTGCCGTTCGGCAACACGCGTGGCCACGAAATAGAAAAACGATATGAGGTCATCCCCAATTCGGCCATCAACGCCACATCTTCTTTAAAACGATGATAGTGATCGGCTGCGACGTCGCCGTTTGTTCCTTCGTGCGTGGTGCCCGGCAAATGAGAGAACACGTCCCAAACAGATAACCCTTTACCATCAGCGTCATGTGCACCTTCCACCTGATACGCTGCCGTTGCGGCTCCCCAGAGAAAATCTTTTGGAAACTGGCTCATATTTTATCGCTCCGTTCATTCTGCAAATTATGCGTGATATACAGAGTATAAGATGCCATTTTCATTTACTGCAACCGGTTTCAGTAACCGGTTTCATTATTAACTTAGAGTGTGAAGGCGATCGAAAAAATCGAAGAATACGCATGCTTAAATCACGCGCACCGAAGTTTCGTAACTGTTTTCCCAATATTGGTCATCAAGGCGGGAAGTCGTTACCCCCATACTCTTTGATGCATGGATGAACTGACCATTACCCACATACACCCCAACATGTCGCGTCTCCGGCGAGGTTTTAAAGAAAACCAAATCACCGATTTTAAGCTGCTGCTTAGCAATGTGGTTGCCTGAATGAATTTGCTCTGAGGTCGTTCGCGGCAGGTTAACCGAGAGTTCGCCGAGCACACGGCGCGTAAATGCAGAGCAATCGATGCCATACTTAGAATCGCCGCCCCAAAGATATTTCACCCCCTGCCAGCGCCGATAATCCTGCAAAATCACCTGTTTGATATTGGCCTGTTGAGGATCGTTAAGGCTTTTGCTGTTGAGTGCTCCCTGATAGGAAGCTCGGTAAGAAGAGAGCGCTGAGCGGTGTTTTGCATGCAGGTTTTCATTCATCTTATCGGATTTAAAATATGTGGGTAATTCAAACGCCGATGAAGGCTGAACCACAAACGCGCCGGAGCAAAATACAACAGCTGAGATAAGTTTTCGAAATAACATTTTGAGATCATCGTAGAGGGAAAAGAGCGTCCTTAAGAGGCATAGCGACTGGCCTCAACATCAAGGGCTTCACGCTGAATCACATCCATTGCAGGGTGAAAACTACACAGCTATTCGCCCAGTCTCCACTGAATCAATCTTGAAGTTATACTTACGAGTTAATTATATGTTTTATGAATTTATGTTTTGCTTGGTGAACCATAGCGTTAAAACCAGAAGGGAATGTTAATAAGAAAATTTGTCAGGAATAAAAATTAAAAAAACCGCCAAAGAATGGCGGTCTAGACCCAAAATAGTTCAGGGGGTTTGAAAGTGTGACGGGGGCTAAATCCGCTATTTTCCCTGCCCATAATAGGCCGTTGCACCGTGTTTACGCAGGTAGTGTTTATCCAATAAAGCACGCTGCATCGAGTCAATTTCTGGCATCAGTTGGCGGGAGAAAATGCCCATGTAAGCGCACTCTTCTAGCACCACGGCATTATGCACCGCATCTGCGGCATCACTGCCCCACGCAAAGGGCCCATGCGAATGCACTAACACGGCGGGAACCTGCATAGGGTCAATATCACGCTGGGTGAAGGTTTCAATAATCACTTCGCCGGTTTCATGCTCATAGTCGCCTTCAATTTCATCTTTATTCATCAGGCGCGTACACGGAATGGTGCCATAAAAATAGTCTGCGTGCGTGGTGCCCCAAGCAGGCAAATCGAGTCCAGCCTGTGACCAAATGGTGGCATGGCGCGAATGGGTATGAACAATGCCACCAATGTGCGGAAAAGCGCGATACAGCGCGAGATGGGTGGCCGTATCCGACGATGGCTTTTTATTTCCCTCCACCACATGGCCGCTGGCTAAATCTACCACCACCATATCTTCTGCCTGCATTCCGTCATATTCGACGCCAGAGGGCTTAATCACTACCCGCCCAGATTCACGATCGATCGCACTCACATTTCCCCAGGTAAACGTGACTAAGTGATGCTTAGGCAGAGCCAGATTGGCATCTAAAACCTGCTGTTTTAATTGCTCTAACATAACAAACCTCCTTCCAGCATCTTTGCTTCGATCCACTGCCGCGCTTTAATGATTTCCAACACCGGCTCCGGTGATTTTTCCGTCCACATTTCGATCAAGAATGAACCACGATAGTTCAGCCGTTTTAGCGTTTGGAACACGCCGACGAAATCGACGCAGCCATCACCGAATGGCACATCGCGAAACTGCCCTTGGCTGGTTGCCGTCACCGGATAGGTATCTTTCAAATGAATCGCCGCAATGCTATCGATACCAAGCTCCAGTTCGGCGGTCACATCATTGCCCCACGCGCTCAGATTTCCCACGTCGGGATAAACGCTAAACCACGGCGATGAAAGCAAACGATCCCATTTTTTCCACTTGGTAATGGAGTTCATGAATTCGGTATCCATAATCTCAACGGCCAGCATCACCTGCGCACCCGCGGCCTGCTCCACCGCCCACGCCAGACCCTCGGTAAAACGCCGCTGAGTTCCCTCATCTTGCTCTTCGTAATACACGTCGTAGCCCGCAAGCTGAATAGTTCTGATGCCTAAGTCGCGCGCCAGATGAATCGCTTTCGTCATAATGTTGCGCGCCTGCTGGCGCACATTTTCATCATGACTACCAAACGGAAAACGCCGATGCGCCGATAGGCACATAGAAGGAATAGAGACCCCACTTTCCAGCATTGCCCCCACCAGCGAGGTTCGCTGAGCAACGCTCCAGTCTAAACGGCTGAGCCTTTCGTCCGTTTCATCCACCGACATTTCAACAAAGTCGAACCCACAGCTCTTCGCCAACGCTAAGCGCTCTGGCCAGCTTAAGGTTTTTGGCAGGGCTTTTTCATAAATGCCAAGTGGATGACGTCGTTTGATGATATTCATCGTGATGCCCCCCAAATTTCATCGATCTGCTGATGAAAGGCCTGTGCAACCTCTTGCGAATGTTCTGCTTCAGACAATGCACGGCCAGCGATAAACGCTCTGACGGAGATATCTTTAAACAGCGCGAGATCCTGTGGCGTGATCCCTCCGGTGATCGACAGCTCCAACCCCAGGTCGGAAAGCTGCTTCATTCGATCCAGATCCTGCTGGCTCCAAGATTGCCCGCTAGCCTGAGCATCGCGCCCACGATGATAAATCGCCTGACGCACTCCGGCTGCTCGCCAGGCTTTCGCATCGTCGAGCGTCCAGTTACCAAATAGCTCAATTTGAATTTCACCACCGCGAGACTGAGCTACCTGATGCGCTTTTATCACCGTCGCCAACGGCGCTGCACAGATCACCGTCATCCAGTTCGCACCGGCATCGAAGGCCTCGGTTGCCAACGTTTCTCCGGCATCTGCCACCTTAAGGTCGGCAACAATAATGCTATCAGGGCACATCTGACGCAGCGCCCGCACGGCCTGCAATCCTTCACTGATACATAAAATCGTACCGGCTTCGATGATATCCACGTGGTTTCGCAGCGCACTCACGCTTTGCAAAGCCTGATTCAGGCTCGTGTGATCCAGCGCGAGCTGGAGCAAAGGTCGGTTCATAATGAATAGCTCCTCAAGACTTGGACAACGATGAGCAGCGCACGTGATAGCCATGCAATGCTTCAATCAAATATTGGTAACGGGTAAATTTATGCTGATAGGCAGACCACGCCGCGCTATCGGGTTCAATGCGTTGAATGGCGTGGTTAAGCTGGCACTGCGCCTGTTTGACGCTGGAGTACACACCGCTGCCTACCAGCGCCACCAAGGCCGCGCCCAAACAGCCCGTTTCTTCAACCTGTGGTAATTCAACGGGCAAGCCGCTGACATCAGCCAGCATTTGCATCCAGACTTTTGAGCGCCCAGGCCCGCCGGTAACGCGCAGTTTGCGTACCTGCGTAAAACGTTCACGCATACGGTTAAGATGAGTCATGTGGCTAAACACCACGCCTTCGTAAACCGCCTGTAAAAGATGCTCGCGCCGATGCAACGATTGCAGGCCATAAAAACCGGCGGTCATATCCAAACCGGCATTGCTGCCATACAGAAACGGCAAAAACATCACGTCGCTGCCGGCCTTCGGCAAGGCGCCTACCGACTGGTTAATCACATCAAAACTGATGCCGCCGCACTGTTGGGTCAGCCATTCCAAATTGGCGGAAGAGGTCGGGCTGGCCTCATGCACGATGTAATTATTCTCATCATCACTCGGCGTATTGGCATAACGCCCATAGACATAGGGATAGGGTTCGTTCGGGGAAATATTTTTGGCTACGCCGCTGGTTACCGCCCAGGTTCCCATCACGGCATTAAGCGTGAATTCATCCTGAAGGCCCGCACAGATCGCGGTGGAGACCACATCAAACAATCCTCCTACTACGGGCGTTCCCGCGCATAGCCCAGTAACTTCAGCCACCTCATGCGTTACTTTTCCGCAAATTTCAGTGGAGCCCACAATCGGTGGCAGAGCACCAGAAACCTCGGAAATCCCAAGCCACTGCGTGAGCTGGGGGTCATATTCGCCCTGCATCATGTTGTAGAGATTGGATTCAGAAATGTTCGTCTCTTCGCAACCGCGTTCTCCCGTCAGGCAGAAACGCAGATAGTCATGCGCCATCATCACGGAGCCAATTTTTTGATAACGTTCTGGCTGATGCTGTTTAACCCAGCGCAATAAAGACACCGGATGGCCAGTCCACAGAGTTTGTCGTGTGAGCGGATAGAGCATTTCAGGCAGCCCATCACGCTGCCACTGCGACACTACGTCAATCGCTCGCCGATCCGATGACAACATGGCATTGCCCAACGGCCTGTTTTCCTTATCCAAAAGAAACAGTCCCTTGCCCTGAGCCGATATCCCGATAGCCTGCACCTGCTGACCATTTACACCGCTTTGACGCAACAGCGTGGAGATTGTTTCTATGCAGGCTTTCCAGAGCAGAGACATGTCGCGTTCGGCCCAGCCCGGATGCTCGCTGATTACCGGCAACGCTTGGCGGCTAATACACAATTCCGCGCCCTGCCTATCGTATAGCCCAGCCTTGAGATAGGTGCCGCCGCAGTCGATACCCAGCCAATATTCCGTGGATGTCGTACTCATAGTCATTCCTGTTATTTGCATTGATTGCCCCACCAGTCCCCCTCCCAGCCTCCCCCTTGTCAGGGGGAGGAGCCTATCGAGATCCTCACAAACTACGCCGAACGGTTCCCTCCCCTGCGAAGGGGAGGGTTAGGGTGGGGTCTATTTACGCCGCCGTGCGTTTGCCTTCTGGCAGTTGCGCACCAGACTGCGTTGGCACATCACATTTGGCTGGCAGCAACAGCGCCAGCAGCGCAGCTATCGCCAGCGACAGCGCAAGGCAATAAACACCGGCATCTTTGTTGTAATAAGTAATCAGCAACCCAACGGCATACGGACCACAAAATCCGCCAAGATTACCGAGCGCGTTAATCACCCCACGCGCGCCTCCCGCCATTTCGGCACTGAATAGCTTGGCGGGAATGGTCCAAAATACGCCCGCGGCCGACTGTAGAAATACGCCACAGCCCACTAGCATCGCGTACGACCACCACACATGGTTTTTCAACGTCACAGACAGGAACATGCACGCGGCGAAACCCAGCAGCGGTAAGAACACGAACAGCTTGCGTTTGCCGGTGCGGTCAGAGAGTGAAGAAAAGAGGAACATGCCGGCCATCGCACCGACATAAGGGAGAATGGCCAACATGCCCACCTGACCCATCGAGGTATGCGTCAGCTCTTTGAGGATGGTCGGCAGCCATAGGGTGTAGCCGTAAATACCGGTTTGATAAAAGAAGTTCAGCGCGATCAACTGCCACATAGTTTTATCGGACAGCACCGCACTCAGAGAGGCGTTTTTCACCTCTTTTCCGGCAATCGCACGCTGCTCTTCGGCTAAGGTTGCGATCAGCCAGTTTTTCTCTTTTTCCGAGATCCAGCGCGCCTCTTGTGGTCGGTCACACACCGCCATAACCCACAGAACCAGCACCGCCACCGACATCAAACCTTCAATGATGAACAGCCAGCGCCAGTCAAGCGCAGTAATAATCCAGCCCGAAAGCGGTGCCGTGATAATGCCGGCAATCGGCACAAACATAATCACAATCGCATTGGCGCGTCCGCGTTCAGCGTCGGGAAACCAGTTGCTGATCATGGTGAGCACAACGGGCAGCATTCCTCCTTCCGCCACCCCAAGAGCAAAGCGCAGAAACAGGAGTTGATAATGATTCGTCACCAAGCCGGTTAAAATGGAAATCACTACCCACGCAACCAGTGACCAGCCAATGAATTTTTTCCCACTGCCATGCACGGCAATTTTTCCACCGGGAACTTGCAGGAATAAATAACCAATAAAGAAGATGCCGCCGGCTAAGCCTGCCATGGATGCCGTAATACCGAGATCCGCATCCATGCCTCCTGGCATCGCGAAGGCGATATTCACCCTATCCATATAGGAAATAATGCAGGCAATTAAGATCGGAGGAATTATTCTTAGCCACCGCTGGCGTGGAATATCATTCGGTATATTATTTTTATGTAGAGTATCAGAGTTAGAGTTCATAACTTCACGCCTTAATCATTATTGATACGGCCCGTACATTAGGATGCACAGATTTCCCCATTGATATGGGTTTATTTGGTGAAGACTTAATGCATTTAATCCATTAAATAATTTAAAGTATTACTACTAATCTCGTGTCGCGATATTTAAAGCATTAATTCCATCGCGCAATATATCAATACGATGTGCAACGCTAGCTTTAGGATCAATTTCTAATAATTTAATTCCAGCAAAACTTAATGATTCCAATGGCGCTAGCTTAAACATTTCAGACGCCAGTTCTACGGTCATTAAACTTTCAGCACAGTTAACCCGTGCGCTTGCGAACGGCGCAAAAGGCGCGTGTAAATCTTGCCAATCACCGTACGCGCCACCCGCCGCTGTACCAGAAAACATCAATGCCTTAAGCACTCCGGCCTGCTGGCTTTGTTGCAGATGCTGTAAGGGCAATGTCGTGTTGCGTCCTTCAATCGCTGAACGAGCCCAGTTAATGGCTATCCCAACGTCTTGTTCCAGCGCTTGTATCGCCGCAATTTCCTGCTCTAAAGGCAAAAAGCCTTTGCGTGAATCAGGTTTATTCATTGCGTCGCAGTGTTCAATTACCAGTTCGCACGGCCAGTCCCAGCGCGCAATCTGCTGCATTGACTCAGCAAAAAATTCTGCCGCCAGCGCAACATCATCAGAACCTGCCAATGGCGCAGATTGAATCTCCAAGGCGAGGATTTTCTTCATACCAAAGCGATCGTTGGCACGGTTAATTTTATTCAAAATATGGCGATAGTATTCAACGCAGGCCAAGCGCTGCTCTTTGTCTGCCGAAGCTAAGCCAAAGCCTCCATTCCCTGCACGACGGCGCATCGTTTCCATGACCGCGGTAACAACAATCTGCCAATCCGCAGGGATCTGCTGAAATAAATAGTCATCGCCGTATGGATGAAGGTTTTCCAAACAAGGCTGTTCAATTCCACTAATTCCCTCAACGTCCGCAAGGCCACGCCAGAACGCCGTCTCTTGATCGCGGTCGAGTTGATGAAATGAAGGTGCGCAGGGGTATGCCCCGACGATAAAGCCGTGATTACGATTCATTGAAAATTATCCCTTGGTGGTGGAAATAATTAAGGTTTTAAATAATCTCACTCAGCGCGACTTTTACGACTACTTTACGAATTGACGTCGCTTTATTTTTTATACATCCAGGGCGATGAACATCTTGTGGGAAGAAAATAGCATAGCTTCCCTCGGTCATCGTTAATTCTGATTCATCATTCACATCGTGATAAAAAATAAT
The DNA here is from genome assembly GCF_036648275.1 of Hafnia sp. NCBI lineage: Bacteria > Pseudomonadati > Pseudomonadota > Gammaproteobacteria > Enterobacterales > Hafniaceae > Hafnia > Hafnia sp. The sequence goes on from NZ_JAVXIQ010000011.1 coordinate 75,712, forward strand.
ATCTCGCTCAGCTAACATTGATTCAGATATTTTATTACTTCCGCGTTCCGCCGCGACGAAGATAATTTCTTCACCTTTGGCTAAAAATTGAATATCAATATAGCGACGATGAACTTCTGGGCGATTATCTTTTTTAGGTCGAGTTGTCATATCAATAATCTGCGCATAGATATTGCGCCCATCGATTTCGACTTCCCCAACCTTTTGCTGGCTAAAATCCGTGGTACGTAAAAAATTAAGTGCTCTTTGGATCGCCGTTGGCAATACACACGGGTCTTCATTGCTAATATGGCCGAATATCATGATATTGCGTCCTTAAAGTGCCTGAATTTTTGCCCATACGCTGTCGTCAATGGTGATGCCATTGCGGCGATTTTCGGCCAGCAGTTGAGTAAACTCATGTCCCGGCAAGCGAATCGCCACCTCAGGATTAGCGCGCTCCGCCCCTTTCACATAATCCATAATGCGCTGTAGCTTGGCATCGCGAGTCGCACCTTCAATTAAGCGATCGACTTCAATGGCGATAAAAATTTGTGAAATCCCATATTCGTCAGAGTTGTCCTCTGTCACTTCAGCAACCGATGCACCATCCGACAACAGCGTCGCAATCATATCTAACACGATGGATAAGCCAGATCCTTTCCAGTATCCCATCGGTAAAATGCGGCGATTTTTCTCTATCACGCCCGGTTCACGAGTGAGATTACCCTCATCATCGAAGCCGCCGTCAACGGGCAATTCACGTCCTGCTAAGCGGTTCACCTCCAACATGCCGTAAGAGAACATCGACATCGACATATCTACCATGGTGATAGGGTTTCCCGGAATTGCCACGATCAACGGGTTCGTACCAATGCGGCACTCTTTCGCTCCCCACGGCGGCATAACGGCAATCGAATTCGTCCAGCAAATTCCAATATAGCCCTTCTCAGCGGCCTGCCATCCGTAACTTCCGCCACGCATCCAGTGGTTGGCGTTGCGCACCGCAATTAAGCCAATGCCGTGGTCTGAGGCCAAAGACATCGCGCGATCCATCATTTTTTTGGCCGTGAGATTGCCGATAGAACGCTGCGCATCCCATTGTTCAATCGCCCCCAATGCTAAAACGCGTTTTGCCTGTGCATCAGGAATAATATCTCCCGCCTCAAGCTGTTGGATAAAACGAGGAAAACGGTTCACCCCGTGAGAATACACGCCGGACTCCGTGGTTTGGGCAAACATGGTCGCGCACTCACTGGCGGTTTCAGCCTGAACGCCATGTGCCAATAGCACACGTTCAAACTCCTGTTTTAACTGGTCAAAACTCACTCGCATACCGCTCTCCTCGTGATTCAAACAATCTATCTGTTGGTTTTTAAATCTTTAAATTTCACTATGTGAAACCTGATTCCAAAAAATAATACCGCTCAAATTTTAACAAGTCAAAGCACTGACGTTTTTTAAAAATCATTAAAATCAATCAGTTGTTTTTTATCATTCAAGAACGTGACGTAAAACACACTTCGGGCAGGGAGAAGATTGGAAGGGAAATAATGCAAAGGAATAGCAAAAAATGGCGATAAATTGGGTTAACATCACTGCAGTGTGATTTGACTGGAAAGATTAAAGGCGAATGAAAACAAAAGAGAAAGAAACCGAGATCGAGCCAAGCAAAGAAAAACCAGTAGGAAGCCAAAGTCTGTTTCGCGGCCTTCAGCTTATTGAGATCCTGAGCAACTACCCTAACGGCTGCCCGTTAGCGCATCTTTCTGAGCTAGCACAATTAAACAAAAGCACCGTGCACCGCTTATTACAGGGCCTGCAATCCTGCGGCTATGTCACTCCGGCTCCGGCAGCAGGCAGCTATCGTTTAACCACCAAGTTTATTGCCGTTGGGCAAAAAGCACTGTCTTCGTTAAACATCATCCATGTGGCTGCCCCTCATTTAGAGGCGCTGAATATTGCCACCGGAGAAACCATTAACTTCTCCAGCCGCGAAGACGATCACGCTATTTTGATTTATAAATTAGAACCAACAACTGGCATGCTGCGAACACGCGCCTATATCGGCCAGCACATGCCTCTATATTGTTCAGCGATGGGGAAAATCTACATGGCCTATGGCCATCACGACTATGTAGAGCCTTACTGGAAGAGCCATCAAGATGAGATCCAGCCGCTTACGCGCAATACTATTATTCAGCTAGATCAGATGTACCAAGAGTTAGAGCAGATTCGCCAGCAGGGAATGGCGATGGACAGAGAAGAAAACGAGCTGGGCGTATCCTGTATTGCGGTCCCCGTCTTTGATATTCATCACCGCGTGAGTTATTCGGTCTCCATTTCCCTTTCAACCGCCAAGTTGGGCATGATTGGTGAGCAGAATTTGTTAAAGCCACTCAAAGAGACCGCAGCGGCGATATCGCGCGAGCTGGGTCTCAATACCTACGAATAAAACCGCTATTTTGCCTACCGTTGCCGCCTAAGCGGCAACGCCTTCGCTGGCTACTCTCGTCATTAATTCATCAAACATCTGCATAACGTTCAATAACTGCTGGCGCTGATCGTGATGCAGCTTTTGATAACGACGCTCCACTGGAACCTGACTAATCACCTCTGACGCCGCGTAGTGCTCGATTTCGAGCCACCACTGGCCTTGTTCCGCACGCAGATTCAGATGGCGAAAATGCAAGTTTTCCAGAGCAGCAAAAATATGCGGATAACAATTCAACACCGCTAACAAACGTTGGCTATCGTCATTTTTATCTTTGCAACGAAACTGCACGCCACCGCGCCCTAAAATATTGCCATTACGCGCCTTTAGCCTGACGGGCTGCTGCAATCCAGTCGTTCCCTGAAGATGAAAATGGCTACACACCACAAATGAGCGAAATAGCGCCGTCGCTTTTTCCCGTATTTCGATCGTTAATCCCTGCGGCAAAGCGACCGTTAAACTACACGGTGAGGTGCGCTCACAGGCATAAGGGCGAAAATCACGCGCCACCAGATTTAACATCTGCCCAGGTCGATAGCCCACAGGTTCACGCGACGTCATCAACCAATGCCACGCACGACTCAGTAACGGAACTGCGCTGTTCACCACTCACTCTCCATCGACAAGATTCATATTGTTGCGTTAGCCAAGCACGGCCAACAGGCGGCGTAATATACACAATCCGCAGACTGATGCAAAAGCACTCATGTGGATGAGGTTTAGAGAGTTTGGGGAGGGGTATTTTGATGTGAGATTACTATTTATTTACATTTTTGCAACTTAATCATAATTAAAATAATGCACACGCGACCGACCAAGCCACGTATGCATTGTTACATTACTTATTTAGGAAAACATTATCTCTATGAAACTCAAGATAAACGCTTTGCTCGTCGTTGAAGGAACCCACATTTTGCTCGCTGATATTTTTTAATCCTAGCTTGTTCAGCTCATCCTCAGACAGATTTGGAGATACTAAGACCTCACCAGAATCAGCAAAACTGATCAAACCTTTATCAAATAACCAGTCAATATGAGGGGCAAGCAATAAACCATTATTTCCATCGAGTCTTTCATTGCCACTTTCACAGCAGCGCCACGGTTTTATATGACTTGCAATGAGGAGACTAGGGGTATCAATTTGGGTGATGCGGCACGATGGCTCTACTTCCTGTAGATTACGACGAAAATCACCTTGGCCTCGTCTTGCTTTGATCAGTTGCTCTTTAATGGTGTCGTTTAAATCAACATCAGCAATAACTTGTTTTTCAACTTCATCATCAAGTTTCTTTCTCAGATCCGTCGGCTCTGTATCGATATCTTTAACCACCAAATGCTCTATGGTTTTGCCTGCGTTCACAACAATGTTAAAAACATCCTCACCGACTTCCGTTAGATAAATATGCTGATATCCATGAGCATTATCGGGTCGTATGGGGGAATGGATATTTGCTTTTGATAAATGCGGACGAAGGTCATCAAGAATATCGAACGGGCTTACAGGGTTGGAGAATTTCTGCCAATCGACGGGGAGTAACCAACCGTCATTACCCCACAGCTTACCCGCAGCCCCGAATTCTGGCTTTGACGCACTGATGGCAAAATCAGTCACTACGCCAACATAGGCAACTTTTTTATTCGCATAAGAAAGCACCTTATCGCCCGGTGCCGCAATACAGAGATTGTCATAATAGCGATTTTTAATATTTCCCTTTTTAGTCTTCGGAGACCACAGAAAACCGCCATTGACCTCATGCTTAACTGTTTGCTTATGGTTAACCCACCAATATCTCATCGCAGCCTCAAAGATGTCTTAATGATTTTTTATCTATCAATTAAAACAATCTAAAGAATAAGTTAATGGCTAACAATGATATTAGATAACTCACTAATAGCTAAATTTTTGCGAGGACGATTCCAATACCCGCTACAACTTAGATGTAAATATGCTTGGCCGCTTTTCTCCCGTCAAACTCAACGATATAGTCCTCATCGCTGCAATTTTACAGACGAAAATTGCAACCGGAATTGGCGTTCCGAAAATACCATGATAACAACCAGAGGTTTAAAACCGCTGAATTACCCATTTTTATCATGAGAAAACACAATGACCGACTACACCTCCACCCCAGCCAGCTCTATCACCATCTTCCGTGAACTTGTCTCCGAACTTGATAGCCAGCAATTGAGTGATATTCAACACATTGATTTATCTGCAGTCGCAGAGGAAACCATTGAAGGGTTGTGTCATGGATTGATGTTCATCAGCGAGGCTTTTATCAGCGATAGCACATTCACGAATGAAAGCCTTAAACAGGTCGGTGCATTTCTTAGCGCCGCAGCGCATCTGATCCCTGCATTGACCGTGCTTGGTGAATATCCACCAAGCGCGTACTGAGTCTCTATAAACAACAACCCCAACATCAAACTCATTCAATGTTGGGGTCGTAGATAAGGCTTAGATTTAGATAAAGAGGAATTAAGCCGCCACACCTTGCACCGTCACGCGATCCATCAGTTTTTGGAACATCTGCATCACGTCCAACATCAGATGACGCTGCGCGTAAGGTAAGCGTTGATAGCCGCTACATACCGGACGCGGGCCTACCAATTCGGTTGCGGCAAATAGCTCAATTTCAAGCTGCCACAGCCCTGCTTCAGAACGCAGATTCAAACGGCGGAAATTAAGGCAATCTAACGCATCAGTAATTTCAGGGTAGCAGTCCAACACGGCCATCAAACGACGGCTATCGTCATTGCTGGTTTTAGCACTAAAACGGGTATCTCCACGGCCAAGAATATCGGTGTTTTTGGCCTGAATGTGGATCGGTTGCTGCAAGCCCGTCTCGCCACGCAGATGGAAATGGCAGGTTATGCTATAGCTTCTGAAGCTGGTCACAACGCGCTCTTCAACTTCCACTTCCAATCCTTGCGGACACACAACGTGGAGCACGCGATCGGACAGGCGTTTGCATTCAAATGGCTGTAGGTTTTTTTCAACCAGATGCAATACTCTTCCTGGCTGATAACCGATAGGATCACGCTGGCCGCTCAACCAACGCCATAAATTATTCACGACCTGAACTTCACTGTTCATATCATTATCTCCCGTGCTCACAAAAATGAATCAAAACCAAACTTTGGCTGCTGTTGTTACGTTTTTATCCTGCTGTTAGGCCATTCATTACAGCACTATTAAGTTTGGATAAATCGTTATTGGCGTACTCTACTTCTCTCGGGCTCTTCTCGGATTTTTCTCTCTACTCTGAATTTAGAGTGAGGGGATCCACATAAATTTCGCATATGAATGCAATTGATTTATGTTTTAGTGAATAGCTGAGTGGGTAATCACGACCTTGTTATTCATAAATGCCAGCTTGCCGCGACAAATACAACAGAGATAATCATCTTTAATAGTGAGGTTATTGTCAGAAGTAATAGTAATAATTTCAGTGACTAATATAGTTAGGCAGAAATAAAGCCATTTTATTCATTTTTATATCGGCTATTTTTGCTGATAAAATCGCGCTACTGGGATACTGCCAAAACGAAATAAATTGCTACGCGAACAATAGGATACTTACCCATGGATACCGGCTGGTTAGAAGACTTTTTAGCACTGGCTGAATTGCGTAATTTCTCGCGAGCCGCGCAGTTACGCAACATCACTCAGCCCGCTTTTGGCCGTCATATACGCGCATTGGAAGAAAGTATCGGTCAGAAATTAGTCGACAGAAGTTCATCGCCGGTAACGCTCACGCCTGCTGGATATCAGTTTCGTTTAATTGCCCACAGCATGGTAAATCAGCTTAAAGAAGGTATTCAGAAGATAAATGGCTTACCGTCCGAGATGATTAATCCCGTTCGTTTTAGTGCTCCTCATTCTCTTTCATCCCCTTTTTTGCTCGATTTAATTGAACGCATTGATCCCACAACGCCATTTTCCGTTGATATTCTGCGCGTAGATTTTGCCGTTGAATCGTTAATTGAAGGCGCCAGCGATTTTCTTTTAGCCTTTGACACCCACGCCTTGCTTCAGCCGCCTTTCACCAATTTACTCTTAGGGAAAGGCAATCTTCTGCTGGTCAGCGCCGCAGATGAGCAAGGCCAGCCATTATTTATTCCTGACGAAAACCACCAGCAGCCAGTACCCTATTTACGTTATTCGCCGGACTCTTACAGCGCGAGGATGGTGGAGCGGCTCATGCCGCAGCAGCCTTTTGCCTGTCAGCCGGTGTTTGAATCTTCGCTGTGTGACTTGCATCGGCAAATGGCCTTGCGCGCTAAGGGATTGGCTTGGTTACCCGACTGCCAGATTGAAAACGAACTGGCAGAGGGTAAGCTGGTTGCCGTCAACCGCAGCCGCTGGCACATTCCCTATCAAATTCGCCTGTATCGCAATCAAGCGCAGCTTCACCAGCGTGCAGAAACATTCTGGCATTGCCTGTCTCAGCAAATAGCGCAGGGCATCTCTTATTGGCCGCCGACGCAAGACTAGGCGTCTCATACGAAATCACTCACCACTCACCATTCACATAGTGCCTAAACGTACCCGCCAATGCCGGAATAGCATTTCACCACTTCGGCCGCTTTATTTATGATGGCGTTTTCTTTTTTATCGATGAGCGCCGTTAATGATGCAGGATACGCAAACGATTACGTTGCCAGAGTTTTTCGCCACATTCCCTAAAGTGGATCTCCATTACCATCTGCTTGGCGGAGTTCGTCTCACCACCATGCTGGCGTTAGCAGAGAAATACGGGGTGCCGCTCACTGAATCCGAAGCTAAAAGTTACTATCGCCGTTATCAGCATGAAACCAGCGTAGTAAAAGGCGGGATTGCAGCGCTTAACTTTTTGTATCCGCTGATGCGCAGCGCCGAAGATTATTTCCGAGTGACCTATGAAGTCGCACAAGACGCCGCGGCAACCGGTATTCGCCATCTGGAGCTATTTTGGAATCCCTCTGATACCGAACTGTCCTATGTCGAAGTCACCGATGCGATGAGCAGCGCAATGGCGAAAGCAGCTGAGGAATGGGATATTCGTGCGCTCTTTATTCCCTCCATCAACCGTGAAAAATCGCCCGAAGAAGCCGTGGCGATGGTGGATGCCGTGCTGGATTATCCACACCCTTTAGTACCCGGGATTGGCATTGACTACAAAGAAAATGACGCTCCTATCGAGCATTTTTGGAAAGCCTATCGCAAAGCAAAACTCGGTGGATTACGCCTTACGGGGCACTGTTCAGAGTTTGGTTTGCATTGGCGTAACGTAGAAACGGGCTTAGATTTGATTCATCTGGAGCGTATCGATCACGGCTATACCGTATTGGATAACCCAGAACTTACCGCCCGCTGCGCCCGCGAAGGTATTCCATTCACCGTCGTACCCAGCAATACCTATTACCTCAAAAAATGGCCGGATGCAGACCAGTGGCGTAAGCATCATCCCATCCGCCAAATGGCGCTGGCAGGCATGAATATCATCCCAGCCACCGATGATTGGCACATGCACAACACCAACGGCGCCGAATGCTATCGCGTTATGGTGGAAGAATTCGGTTTCGATCTTGATGGCGTGCGCCAACTGATGCTCAACGGCATCAATGCCTGCTGGCAGCCTGAAGAAATCAAACAACAATGGCGACAGGCGTGGGCCGCCGAATTTGACGCTCTACGCAGCAAACTGGCGCACGAACCGCAGATCGATCCGGCTCAGCATATTTCCTATCATCGTTCCCAAACGGCATAGCATCGAGAACCCCATGTTGACCTTAACTCTTGGCGTAATAATTCTGCTGTTAACCATCATCCTGCTGATTAAAAAGCAGGACACCCGCACCGTTCTGCTGTTTTCCGGCATGTTGATGTGCCTAATCTCATTAGAACCGATGGCCGCGATGAACAGCTTTGCGGAAAAGATGGTGTCTGAAGGGCTGATCCAAGCCATTCTGTCGGCCATTGGATTTGCGACCGTCATGAAATTCACCGGCTGCGATCGTCATTTAGTCCGCCTATTAAGCGCCCCGCTTAAACACGTTGGGCTCTTTCTCATTCCGGGCACTATTTTGCTCACCACCTTCGTGCAATTGGCTCTGCCAAGCGCGGCAGGTGCTGCGGCAGCCGCGGGGATAACCATGATCCCATTACAGCTGGCTGCGGGGATCCATCCCGTGATGGCGGCAGCATCGGTATTAGCCGGAACCTTCGGCGCGAGCTTACTTAACCCAGGTAGCCCGCACATGGCGCTGGTGGCGAAAATCGTGGGTGGCGACGTCATGACAATCATCAGTGACCGCGTGATGACCGTCGTTTGGCTAGGTCTTATCATCATGATTGGCATGACGATCACCGCTGTGCTGCGTAAAGAACACAAAGGCTATCATTCACGCCTTGACGCTGAAGATCCGCAAGAAGGCCCGATCAATATTTTAGCCGCGCTGATGCCGCTGGTGCCTATTGCGCTGCTGATGCTGGGTGCATTTGGCGGCGTAAGCTGGTTAAAAATGGGTGTTCCCCAAGCCGTTATGTGGGGCGTTCTTGCCACACTCGCCGTCACCCGTACGCATCCCGGCAAAGTGGTTCCCGCCTTCTTTGACGGAATGGGCAAAGCCTACAGCGACGTATTCGGCATTATCATCTGCGCCGGTGTATTTGTGGCGGGGTTAACCTCGGTCGGGCTTATCGATGCGGCGAAAAGCGCACTGATTGATTTCCCTGAAGCCGCCCGTTTTGGCGGTACCGTAGGGCCATTTCTGATGGCCATCGTGATTGGTTCTGGCGATGCAACCGCCTATGCGTTCAATGAAGCCATCACGCCACATGCCGCTGAATTTGGCATGAACCCCACGAATCTTGGAACTGCCGCCGCTTTTGCCAGCTACTTAGGCCGAACGGCTTCCCCACTTTCGGCTGCGGCCATTGTGGTTGCGGGTATGGCCGGTGTTTCTCCTATCGACCTGATTAAACGAACCGCTCCCGTTATGCTGATTGGTTTAATTCTGCTGATTGTGCTTATTTAACTGACGTAGAATTACCCCTACAGAAAATATGTTTTGATTTATTAAAGCGTCCGATAAATATCGGACGCTTTAATTCTTTCTTTTATTCGCTGTTTTATTCATTATTTACACTGGCCGTTTAGATAACGTTCAGACTCAATCCGCTATAATCATCGGCGTTATAAATTGAATACCTACGTTATCTACACCAACCTAAGGAAATAGCATGGACAACGACAGACCGAGATCGCGTGTTTTTCTCAGCTGATCGCATGATGTGATAATGTCCCCCTTCACATCCTGCATAGACAAAGGATGTGGTGCTATTCTCCGTTTACCACCGCAGTTTCATTGTTAAGGCTTACGCTATTTAGCGTAAACAGCCTCGTTGAATTAACACGCCTCAATCTCACAATCATGTAGTTATTAATCAGATTTATTTCTGATGAATTGCTGCTATTTATTTTTCTGTTTATTCGCAACGGAAATAACGTTCTTCATCCTTTGTTGCGCCAGATATTGCGACAAATTAATGATGACGGAAGTTTCGTGGCATCGCCACGGGCAAAATATGCCTATTTTCGTTACTAAAAAGCAGAGCCCAATTTCTGAGGCTTATTACATGAACTTCACTCTGCATTACGAAACATTTTCTATTTTATTGGTCGCATTTTTACTCGGCGCCATCATTGGCTACGAGCGCCAATATCGCCAGCGTACTGCTGGACTGCGCACCAATACGCTGGTTGCCACCAGTGCCGCTATTTTTGTCCATTTGGCAATGAGCATCGATACGCCTAGCGGTGCTGTACGGGTGATCTCTTATGTGGTTTCTGGCGTCGGTTTTCTCGGCGCGGGAACCATCATGAAAGAAGGATTAAACATCCGCGGACTTAATACCGCAGCTACATTGTGGGGCTCCGCCGCCGTAGGTGCCTGCGCAGGTGCAGGAATGATTGCCGATGCCTGTATGGCGACGTTTTTTGTCGTGGCATCCAATACCTTGCTGCGCCCAATGGTCAACATTATCAACCGCCAGCCGCTCACCGACGAGCGTGGTGACGCCACTTACGAGATTTGCGTTATCGCGTTAGAAAACGATCAGCGCGAAGCGCTGACGCTGGTGAAACAAACGTTAAAAGCGGAAAACTGCTTTATGTCGCACCTCGACGTTGAGCCTTTCGGTGATGATGACGTGGAGATCACCGTCGCACTGATCCCTGCATCGGTTTCCGCCGATGATTTGGATAATCTGGTTAATGTGTTGCTCGATGAAAGCCTCGTCAAACAGGCCTACTACAGCCGAATTGGCGGCAGCTCGAGCTAGAGTGGGAATGATGAGGGCATCACTGCAACTCGACGCTAAGTGGTATAGGATGAAATATCGGTGCTTATCCTATACCCAATAACGAGCGAGCGACTATGAACAACAGCCCAACTCCCCTACAGCGCATCACGTCCCGTATTAAAGACGTTGGCGGGATCCCCGTTTCGCGCGCCATTCCGGTTAAGGAACGTCGTTTGATTGGCGCATGGTGTTTTCTCGATCACGCGGGTCCATCGGTGCTTAAGCAAGACAACGGTGGATTCCGTGTTGCCCCTCACCCACATACCTGTTTGCAGACGTTCACATGGATGCTAGAGGGCGAGGTTTTACATCGCGACAGCCTTGGTTACGAACAAATCATCCGTCCTGGTCAGGTGAATCTAATGACGGCCGGACACGGCATTGCTCATACCGAGGAGTCGGTGCCAGGTTTCCCTCGCCTCCACGCGGCTCAACTATGGATAGCCTTGCCCGCAGCGGTTAAAGATATGCCGCCGCGTTTTGATCACTATCCAACGCTGCCCGTTTGGGATGCTGATGGCATCCGCCACACGCTTCTAGCCGGAGATTACGCCAGCTACCATGCACCAACCCTGTGTTTCTCCGACTTACTGGGCGTCGATCTCTATACGCCCGATGGCTCAAACACCCAGTTAACGCTGCAACCCGATTTTGAATATGGCCTGTTTGTACTGGAAGGTGAGATCAATATTGAAGGCGAACGTTTTGCGGAAAATGAGCTGGCCTATATTGGCACGCAAAATACGCAACTCAACATCACGCTCGCACCTAAAACACGGGTGTTATTCCTCGGCGGTGAGCCTTTAGGTGAGCAGGTGCTGATGTGGTGGAATTTCGTGGGCCGCAGCAAAGAAGAATTACGCCAATCCATTGCCGATTGGAACCAAGACACGGGCCGCTTTGGCACCGTTCACGGCTTTAAAGGTGAACGCACACCGTCGCCAGAAATGCCATAGGCGTGTATGGCTTCGCCAAAACGGGAAGCCATTTGCTCGCATAGTACAATAGAATCAATGTGGGGTGTTTAGGACTCTTACAGGGATTTGATTTCTTATACCTTTCTTAAGGTAAGACGCTGACGACTTAAAATCATATAGTCTCCCAGTGACATTGACCGTAACTTCGCCCGACGCATCCCCCCATGTAAACCGATCGCTATTACTCACAATAAAGGGCTCTTCATGGCTTAATTGAATATCGATAGATCGCGGGTCGATTTCTTCCCCTATGTAGTACCGATAAGTCATTGGCACGGTTGCGCCGCCGTTATTTGTTTGAGTGACGTATAGATATAAATCATTACCAATAGGCTGTACTGCGGCAATCGTTACGTTCGGCACTGTGGGCTTTCCAACCGGAGAAAAGTATAGCGCTGCAAAAACAATAAGCCCGGCGATGATAACTGTACTAATAACCGTGCTTTTTCGCATAGTCGATTCCCTGCTTTATCCAGAATGGGTCATGCGGATCATCCCCGCATGAGAAGCCGCCGAAATAGTTGGTTCATTCTGAGAGAGACCTTTCTCGAGCTTTAATTTACCCGAGTAGTTGAATTAAACAGTGCTCAAAATATCAATATTAAGAAACTGATCCTAATCGGATAATACTATTCATTTAAGTCTGATTTTAGGGGGAGCACACCGATGGGGTCGTAGCGGCGTAAGCCGCCGGAGCGCCCCACGGTGTGGTAGACCCGTGTATCTCGCTCTCATAAACGATTGGCATCCCCACTAGGATGACTTTAAACAAAAGCTCACACCCCTAACCTAAGCCATCGAGCTAATGGTTTTACGGAATCGGCTCAGGGCAAAACCAAAGAACGCCATACCAATCACCAGCAACGTAGCAAACTGCGGCCATACGATGCTGAAATCGGCGCCCCGATACAGTATTGCCTGCGCAAGGCTGACAAAGTGCGTGGTTGGCATAGTTTGCATAATGTCCTGCACCAGCTGCGGCATGCTTTCTCGCGGAGTTGAGCCACCCGAAAGCATCTGCAACGGGATCAGCACCAGTATCATCAGCAGGCCAAGCTGCGGCATTGATCGGGCGATGGTGCCCATAAAAATCCCGATGGAGGTGGTGGCAAACAAACTAAGCGCCACGCCCAGCATAAACAGCGGAATCGAGCCTTCAATCGGCACATGCAGCACGCCCTGCACCATAAAGATCAGCGACAGCCCCGATGCTACCAGCACCACCAGCCCCATCGACCATACCTTCGCCAGCATGATTTCAAACGGCGTAATTGGCATCACCAGCAGGTGCTCAATGGTGCCGTGCTCGCGTTCACGGATCAGCGCCGAACCCGTCAGAATAATCGCCAGCATGGTGATATTGTTGATAATTGCCATCACCGCACCAAACCACGACTGATCGAGATTCGGGTTAAATCGCGCCCTAACTTCTAAATCAACGGGTAATGTACTCCCCGCCCGATAGCGCGCCATAAACTCGCTGACTTCGTCATTCACAATATTCTGAATATAGCTGTTACCCAGAAATGCCTGACTCATGCGCGTGGCGTCAACGTTGAGCTGGATCGCGGGCTGACGGCCAGCCAATACATCGCGCTGAAAATTCGGCGGAATATCCAAAGCGAAGGTGTAGGTTCCCGCATCCAACAGCGGATCGATTTGATTCGAATCGATCATCGCCGGAGGCATAAAATAGGGCGCGTAAAAACTATTCACGATACGGGTAGAAAGCTGGGATTGATCCTGATCGGCAATCGCAATCGGTGCCATGTGCAGAGAACCCGGCGTTACGGTTGCCGAGGAGTAGATCGATAGCGTGAACGAAAACACGATCAGCGCCAGCATGGCTTTGTCGCCGAGTAAGGTGCGTAGCTCTTTGATCCCCAAATTAAAGATATTGCGTAAGCTGCGCATTAGCCCTCCTGCTTTTTCAATAGAAGAACGCTGAGCCCAATAACCACCGGCACGGCAATCAGCAACGGGATAAACGAAGCTTGCAGATCAAACAGGTTGAGCGCCTTTGAGAAGGTGCCGCGAGTAATAGTTAAGAAATGGGAGGTTGGATAAATATTACCGATCCACCGTCCGATCCCTTCTAACGACGAAACCGGATCGATCATGCCGGAGAACTGCGTCGCGGGAATTAAGGTGATGATCGCAGTGCCGAAGATCGCGGCGATCTGGCTTTTCATAAAGGTCGAGATCAGCAGGCCCATTCCGGTGGCGATAATGATGTACAGCAGCGCCGCCAGCGTCAGCGTGAGGAAACTGCCCTTATGCTCAACACCAAACAAAAAGACCGATAACGCACACAGCAGTAAAAAGTTAAACATGCCCAATACGATATAAGGCAGTTGCTTGCCGATCAGGAATTCGGCTTTAGTTACCGGCGTCACATACAGATTAATGATTGAACCCAACTCTTTTTCACGCACCACGCTTAACGCACTAAGCATCGCGGGGATCATCATCAAAAGCAGCGGGATCACCGCAGGTACAATGGCAGGCAAGCTTTTTACATCAGGGTTGTAACGATAGCGGGTTTCAATATCCATCAGGATATTCCCCATATTGGCCGTTGGTTGGCGCGAGGCCATATCACTTAGCCACGCCAAGTGCATCGCCTGCACATAGCCACGCACGGTTTCAGCCCGATTCGGCATCGCCCCATCAACCCAAACACCAATTTTCACCGTATGCCCACGCGCAATATCACGGCCAAAGTTAGGCGGTATCTCAATTGCAACGGCGAGTTCACCATCACGCATTCGGCGTTCTAACTGCTGATAATCAGTAATCGGCGGCTGCTCGATAAAATAGCGCGAGCCCGACAGATTGAGCGTATAGGCTTGGCTGGTGCCGGTCTGATCGCGGTCTATCACCGCAAAACGCAGGTTTTCCACATCCATACTGATGCCGTAGCCCATGATGAACATCAGGATCACCGTCCCCAGCAAAGCCAAGGTCGAACGAATGGGATCGCGTCGCAGTTCCAACGCCTCTCGACGGCTATAGCTAAACATCCGCGTGAAGCTAAAGTGATTGCTAATGGCAGGCGTTGTCGTTTCGACCAGAGGCGTCTCGGGCATCTGCTCCGACGGAGCACCGCTATCACCAGAAGCTTCACTTAAGTAGGCAATAAACGTGGCCTCAAGCGTGCCTAAACCACGCTGCTTCACCAGCGCCTCAGGCGTATCGCTGGCCAGTATTTTTCCCGCATGCATCAGGGATATGCGGTCACAGCGCTCCGCTTCATTCATAAAATGCGTTGAAATAAAGATGGTCACGCCATCGCGCCGTGACAAATCCACCATCAAATTCCAAAACATATCGCGCGCGACCGGATCGACTCCCGACGTTGGCTCATCCAAGATAAGCATTTCAGGTTTATGAATCACCGCAACGGCAAGAGATAAACGCTGACGAATGCCCAACGGCAGCGCCTCTGGCAGCATATCTTCTACATCGCTCAGCATGAACCGCTGCTTCATCTCTTCAACGCGTGCAGGAATATCCTCTTCGGAAAGATGAAAAAGACGCGCGTGCAGTTCAAGGTTTTGCCGCACCGTAAGTTCGCTATACAACGAAAAAGCCTGCGACATATAGCCCACTCGACGGCGGGTTTCGATATCTTTGGGATCGACCTCCTGCCCAAATAACCATGCTTTCCCTTCGCTGGCGGGCAGTAATCCGGTCAGCATCTTCATGGTGGTCGATTTGCCGCAGCCGTTAGAACCGAGGAAACCAAAAATTTCGCCGCGTGGTATGCGTAAATTCACATCGTTAACGGCAACAAAATCGCCAAAGCGCATAGTCAGCCCCTGCGCTTCAATAGCTACCACGTCATCCTGCGAAGTATCACGCGGTGGAATAACCACCTTTTGATGCGCGTTGCGTTTCTCTTCCGGCAACAGGGCAATAAAAGCCTCCTCCAGCGTTGCGCTGCCGGTACTTTCACGTAGTTCCTGTCCGCTGCCGGTAGCGAGTACCTGTCCCGCATCCATCGCAACCAGCCAGTCAAAACGTTCGGCTTCTTCCATATAGGCGGTAGCCACCAACACGCTCATCTTGGTTTGCCGCTCACGAATACGATCGATCAGCTCCCAAAATTGGGCGCGAGACAGCGGATCGACGCCGGTCGTCGGTTCATCAAGGATCAACAGTTCAGGATCGTGGATCAGTGCGCAGCACAGACCCAGCTTCTGCTTCATACCGCCAGACAATTTGCCCGCCGGACGATCGCGAAACGGTGCTAATCCAGTGCTTTGCAGTAAGTCATTGATACGCTGCTCTCGTTCTTGGGCGCCTTGCCCAAACAGTCGGCCAAAGAAATCGACGTTTTCATAGACCGACAGCGTGTGATAGAGGTTTTTCCCCAAACCCTGCGGCATATAAGCCACCTTCGGGCATACCTTGCGTCGATGATCGGCGTTCGCCATATCACCACCCAGAACGTTAACGCTCCCCGACTGAATAACGCGCGCACCCGCAATCAACGATAACAGACTGGATTTTCCTACGCCGTCAGGCCCAATCAGCCCCACCATTTTTCGCGCCGGTATATCCAACGTTATCTGCTGTAATGCCTGAGTATCACCATAGTGCTGGCTAACCTGCTCAAGCCGAACGATGGGTGCCGCCAGCGGGTCTTTATTAGCACCTAATGGCCTCATTGCGGCAACCTCACATCCAGATCTTCTGGCCAGCTTTTATTGTTATCCAAACGCACATAGGCCATACCTGGCAGGCCTGTTTTTACATATTCGAGGTATTTTTCCAGCAGTTCAGGGGAAATTCGCGCTTTTACGCGGAACATCAGTTTAAGGCGCTCGTTATCGGTCTCGACCGTTTTTGGCGTGAACTGCGCCACGCTGGCCACAAAGGTGGCTTTTGCTGGAAGACGCAGCGTTGGCGCGGCATCAAGAACAACATGCACGTCGCTACCGATGGCTACCCTGCCCGCCTGTTCGGTTGGCAGGAAGAACGTCATGTAAACATCGCTGAGATCGACCATATTCAGCACGCGACCACCCGCGGCTAGAACCTCCCCCGGTTCAGCCACGCGATACTGGATCCGCCCATCACGCGGTGCTTTCAAGGCGCTGTCTTCAATGTCAGCGGTAATACGACGTTCGGTGGCTTTAGCCGCTTCCACGCGTGTATCAGCCTGAATGATGCCCGCCTGTGCGGATTCGATGGCCGCCTGCGCGGCTGAAACCTGAGCCTTAGCAGATTCCAACGCCGCGCGAGCGCTTTGTGCCGCTGCCATATCGTCATCAAGCTGCTGCGCCGACACCGCCCCGCGCTTAGACAGCGCTTGTGAACGGGCATAGCGTTTATTCGCCGAGTTCAATTCAGCTTCACGCTGTTTCACCACCGCCTGCGCCGCCAGTTTTTCACTTTGCCGCTGCGCCAGTAATGACTTCGCCGTAGCTACCGCGCTTTGTGTTTCGCGAATTTGCGCTTCGGCTTCGATACGCTGCTCGTTCAAAACGCGCGTATCCATGTGTGCTAGCACTTCACCCTGCTTCACAAAGTCGCCTTCGCGCACCACGATTTTATCGATACGCCCCGCCACTTTGGTCGAAATATCGATTTCCGTGGCTTCAATGCGCCCATTGCTGCTGGCGAATCCGTCAGGCAAACCGGGCGCACGCAGGCTCCACCACGCGGCAAAGGCCACCACGGCGGCGATGATAATGATTGAGTAAAAAGTGAGACGTTTTCTATTTTTGATATCCATAAATACTCGCTGTGTTCCATGCTAGTAAAAACAAAAAGCGCGGCACTCGGCTACAGACGCAGCTAATCCGCTCTGTGGTGAAGAGTTTGAGTCAATTGAACAAGGTAAAAATAGGGGAAAAAATGCGTGAAAACAGATATCTGCCGATCTAAATCGCAGACATCAACGCTGATTGGGGTAATGCCAAAAATGGATGTTTTCATAACAAGACGTCCTATCTTTGTATGAATGAAACAAACACATCAATAGCTTTTGCTTATATATACTAACATGAGTAACCCTATTGTCTACGTGACTATCCCCGCGGTAGAGAACCGTTTAAGCGCATTGCCCCCCTCTGTCATATCCCGCCAATCGAATGTCAGGCACAGCAAAAAGATAAAACTATCCTTGTTATAGACTCATGAGGTGATGACTGGTTTTGTCACTCCACGACAACGCCATTCTGCTAATCCATTTTTCGACCGACGGGAGGGCTTATGCCCGACAACACAGTAGCAATCCTCGACAGCGTTACGCGTTTTCTTGACCGTCAGCACGGACTTTATATTGATGGGAAATGGTGCGACTCCTCGTCGGATGCGCGCTTAGCAATTTATAACCCTGCGAACGGCGAACAGATCGCCTCTTCCGCTGACGCCAACCCCGAAGACGTTTCCCGCGCGGTCACGTCTGCTCATCAGGCTTTTTGTGCCGGTGTGTGGTCACAGCGTTTGCCCGCCGAGCGCGAGCGAATTTTGCTGCGCTACGCTGACCTCGTAGAACAACACGCAGAAGAACTGGCGCAGCTAGAAACCTTGGAACAAGGCAAATCGATTAATATTTCCCGCGCTTTCGAAGTGGGCTGTACGCTGAATTGGATGCGCTATACCGCCGGTCTCACCACCAAAATCACCGGGCAAACTATGGATGTATCGATACCGATGCCCGCCGGTGCGAAATATATGGCTTACACCCGCAAAGAACCGATCGGCGTAGTAGCCGGCATTGTGCCCTGGAACTTCCCGCTGATGATTGGGATTTGGAAGGTGATGCCAGCACTGGCGGCGGGATGTTCTATCGTTATCAAACCATCTGAAACTACGCCACTAACGCTGCTACGCATGGCCGAACTTGCCAGCGAGGCGGGAGTTCCCGATGGCGTATTTAATATCGTCACCGGCAAAGGCTCTGTATGCGGCAAAGCCTTAACTGAACATCCGCTGGTGGCGAAAGTCAGCTTTACCGGCTCAACGCCGGTCGGCAAGGGCATTGCCCGCGCCGCTGCCGACCGCTTAACGCGAATCACTCTGGAACTGGGCGGTAAAAATCCGGCCATCGTGCTGAAAGATGCCGATCAGCAACAGGTGATTGAAGGCCTGATGGCGGGAAGTTTCCTCAACCAAGGACAGGTCTGCGCCGCCAGCTCACGTATCTATATCGAAGCACCGATTTTCGACAATCTGGTGGCCGGTTTTGAACAAGCGGTAAAATCGCTTTCCGTCGGCCCTGGTATGGACGCCACTACCCAAATTAATCCACTCGTTTCACGCCAGCATCGCGACAAAGTCGCGTCTTATCTGCAAGATGCTAAAGCCAAAAATGCCGAGCTGATCAGCGGAGCCACAGGGCCTGATGCGCAGGGCTTTTATATTCCTCCGACGCTGGTGATTAACCCTGATGCGGCGCTGAATTTATCGCGGGAAGAAGTTTTCGGCCCCGTCGTTAACCTCATTCGGGTAAAAGACGCCGAAGATGCGCTGCATCAGGCCAACGATACTGATTTTGGCCTCACCGCCAGCCTATGGACCACCAGCCTGCAAACCGCGATGGCCTATACTCCGCGCATTCAAGCAGGCACCGTGTGGGTGAATAGTCATACGCTGATTGATGCGAATATGCCGTTTGGCGGCGTAAAACAGTCAGGAACCGGACGTGATTTTGGCACTGATTGGCTGGATGCGTATACCGAAACCAAAACGGTGTGCGTGCGGTATTAACAACGGCGTTTTCCTCAGCAACCCCCTCCCAGCCTCCCCCTTCGCAGGGGGAGGAGCAGCTCGAGCGCTTAATCAACATCAAAGCTCATTCGACTCCCTCCCCAGCGAGGGGGAGGGTTGGGGTGGGGGCAAAAAAGGTGAGGGGGTCACAGCCGAAGAATTAATTACTCCCCTACTCCCCCTTCTTCCCATTCAAATCCAACGTTGGCGTTTCACTGAAGAAGTTCCACGGTTTCAGCAATGCATGCACCCACTCCGTTGGCATAATCGGCCACTCTTCCGCGCGCGCCACGTGCGTGGTGCCTGTGGTCAGCCACACCACGTTATCCGTATTCTCAATCGACTGGTTGTCTGACGAATACTGCCCCAGACCGGTATCGTGAATAGAACGGTTTGGATATTTCCCCTCAGGATAGCGTTCTTCTGGGCTATAGCGCGTCACCCACAGCTGTTTGTCCATAAAGCTCAGGCGGTGATAAATCCACTCGTCTTTACCAAAATTTGCCCCTTTGGCAATGGGGTGAGTTCCGCCCGCGTAAGGGATCAACTGATAAGAAACCGGATTGCCCATTTTGTTGGTAATGTTAGCGTTGCTCAGCAAGCGGATAGTGGAAGGATCAAACTTCTGTGCAGCCTCTTTTTCGGTTTTCACATCGACCTGATCCACCTGCATGGTGCTGGTGCGTGGACCGCTACGATCGTTTGGCTTCACATCAGGATTCAGCTCAACCAAGCTATTGTTCTCACCGTCGATGTCCATATCCAAACGGAAATTGTAGATATGCTGATGCGTGGTTCCGACGATGTTGTGATCGATAAGGGTGCCGTATTTGGTATCTTCTTTGGCGGTTGGATCTTGCATGGTGCGCGCTTTCACGCCTTTCACCGCTTCGATCCCCGTTGCGCCCGCGTCGATGCCAATCGTACCGTTTTGATGGAATACCCAGTCAAAAATATAGTCATAGTTGCCCACGGTGCTGATCCAGCGCACCACCAGCTCACGGCGCTCGGCGCTCACGTTGGGCTGTCCCATTTCCTGATGCTTATATTCTGGCCCTGCGTAGCGTTCGAAGATGGCTATCGCACGCAGAATAGTCATCGGCTGGCCGGTGTAATCCGCGATCGTTTGATCGATCAGCACCGCATTCGACGGCGCATCTTTGCCACGGGCAATCGGCGAAGTTAACGTGCCCATGCCGTAATCGCCTGAATCAAGATAGGCTTTGAAGTACCAGCCAATATCCGGATCGCCATAAGGCACGATCATGCCGCCTAACGATCCTTCATACATGATCTTGCGCTTTTTACCCTGATCGTTGTAAGTCACCGTCGAAATGATCGGGCCAACGCGGGAGTTCAACCCCACGTGGAAATCCCAGTTTTGCCAGTGGATCGTATTGCCTGTAATAGTGTAGTTTTTTCCTTCCGGCTCAACGATTTCCAGCGGTTTAATGTCTGGCGCTTTACGGTCGCGCCCATCATACGGGCGCAGAGCCATCGGCACGGGGATCACTGGCCCCTCTTCTATTTTGATGATTTTTTTCTGTTCAAGATCGACCACTGCCACAAGGTTTTCGATCGGATGCGCCCAATAGTTGCCGTCACCCACGTCCAGATAGCTGATCACTTTGAGCAAGCGCTGATCCTGCGTTAGCCCATCTTTACCATCAAAATAACCCACGGTCAGCGGCGTGGTGATCACCTTGCTTGGATCGGTGATTCCACGCTTTTTCAGTACGGCGGCAAAATCTGTGCTGGCGCTGATCACCGACTGAACGGTGGCAAAATCATCTAATAGCACCATGCCCTGCGCATCTTTGATTGGGGTCCACGACACCACTTTTTTATCGGTTAAATCCACCACGCTTTCCACAACGTGCTTGCCATCCAACACGGTGACATTAGCCTGACGCGGCTGCTCAACGGTTTTTCCGCTCAACACAAACTGCCAAACCTCATCTTTTGGCGGCTCACGCAGAGAGATTTCCGTAAAGCGGAAATTATCGTGATAGTTATCTGAAGCCTTAATCGCCTCTACCGCCGTTTTGATTTCATCTGCGCTCAGCGGATTAAGCGGATGCGCGCGTTTTTCAACGGCGAAAGTCTGATCTAAGCCAGATTGAAAAACTTCATTGATAAAGTCTTCCGACATATAGGCAACTTTGTCGCGAAACACCACCGGCACCGCCAGTTTCAACGGCTTGCCATTCACGATGGCTTCGTTGGTATCAGGTTTAACCTTGATATAAGCGCCGTCTTTAGCAATGGTGAACATGCGGGCATAATCATCCCACTGCACATCCGCCCCAAATTCAGCCAGCGTTTTCTCCATCGGCACCATATGCGCCGCCGCACCATGTGCCTGCGCGCTGTTTTGCCAACCCGCAGACGTCAACAGCCCGAGCGCCAGCGCAATCGCAACCGGCAGGCGTTTTTTCATCATTGTTTTGCGAGTCAGTTTTTTATAGGACTGGGTGTTATGAAATAGGGTGTTATGAAACATGGTGTTATGAAACATAGCTTTATTACCTCACCGCTAAAAGTTGGCATTCATGTCAGTGAATCAGTGCGCGGGATAATCTCGACCTGGTATACGAGCGTGCTGTTGAAATCGGTTCCTCAAGAGATCTTTTAGAGACTTTTTTGGTGTCTTATTGTTGGTCTGCCGCCACGCGCTGCTACGGTTATGCAGGGCCAGTGTCGACTGACCCAGCTCAAACATAGCAATTCGTCGGGGGGATTAATTTGTTGTGTATGCCATCAGCTTTGTCGCAGGTGACAAACTCACGAAGATGAGACTAACGATACTGTTTGCGGTATTCGCCCGGCGTAATGCCGAAACGCGTTTTGAACGCGGTAGAGAAATGGCTGTGGTCGGCAAAGCCCCACGAGTAGCCAATATCTGACAGTTTTTGCCGCACTGGCGCACTGCGCAAAGCGTTAGCGCAGAGATCAAGGCGGCGATTTTTGATGTATTGCGCTACCACCAACCCTTTGCGCGCAAACATGCGATACAGGCTACGCACCGAAACGCCCACTTCGCTGGCAATCCACTCTGGCCGCAGCGATTCCGACTGAATGTGTTTATCGATAAAAGTCAGCGTGCGGCTAAATACTTTATCCTGTGGCGCATCGTCATCACGCGCAATCAGCGCCGGACGCAGCAAGGTAACCACCGCATCTAAAACCGCTTCACTTTCCTGCTGATCTAACGCGCTATTACGCATACTCTCTTGCACCAGCTGTTGGCTAAGCCGCACCATCGGCGCGCCCGCGGCCAATCGTTGCGCACAGCGCAAATCGGCAAACTGCAAATTACGTTCAAGATAGCCGCGCGGCAGCAGCAATGAAATTTGTCTAGAGGTGTCGCTGAAGGTAAAAGTGCTCGGTTTGGCGGCATCAATCAGGGTGATATCCCCCGCCGAAAGCAACGCTCGCTGCCCCTCTTGCTCCATTTCAGAATGACCACTGAGCTGAAATACGGTGTAAAAGTAAGAACCGTCGCTCTGGGCAATTTCCTTTGGCGTTCGGTAAAGCTTGGTTTGCGCAATATCTACCATGCTCAAACGCAGAGCACCGGTGCGAAACTCCTGCACCGAACCACTAAATCCTTCCCCCAGCGTTTTGGCAGCAAAACGCCCACAGGCCTGATTAATGCTGGCCAGCCAGCCTTCAAAATCAGCGTCTTTCAGCGGGTTGGATGTCGTCATGCTCTACCTCACACAGATATCTTGTTGCAAATCGACGGTGGTAAAAGCGTCCAATAATAGACGCCTTTTGACGATAACAATTGATTAACAGGTGAGCAACAAAGATAAGTGTAAGATGCGAAGCACCGCGCAATTATTAACGCGCCTTGGCCATGCACTTCTGCCAGCGCCCATCGACACGTTTGGCAAACCATGCGGTGGTCAGTTGGCGGGTAATCTTAGGGCTTTCCAACGTGATCCCCGGCAGGATCTCACGCGGCAGCTTTTTACCGCTCGATTTATCGGCCAGCGCATATACCTGTTTATAGAGCGACGTTTTCTCGAAATCGATGCTATCCCCTTTCTCTAACGCTCGGCGGATAGTGGAATCACTCATATCTAAACGCTTACCCAGCGAACGCACGGCCAGCTCAGTTGAACCGGGTTTATCAGTGCCGTAGTTAATCAAATCGCCATCCAGCGCGAGTTTAATTCCGCTTACACGGCTGACTGCGCTTTGAAACGCCGCATTCCGGCTGGCATACCATCCGGCATTGAAATCAGCAAAACGATAGATAGGCTGTGGGTAATTTGCCGGATATCCAAGCAAATGCAGGGTGCCGAAATAAACACCGCCGCGTCGGCTGAAGACTTCACGACGAATCGTCCCGTCGATTTTATACGGATAGTCTTTGGCGTGCGCTTCGGCAAACGCAATGCTGACCTGCATCGGGCCGCCGGTACGTACCGGATTCAAGCTGCCAAACAGTTTTTGCCCCATGGGCACCATATCGATAAAGTCATCAAAAATCGCGCTGAGCTCTTTCTCGCTGCGCACCTTATCTAAGCGTTCGCTATAGCTTTTCCCGTTGGGGGATTTGATCAACAACGCGGTGTGCACCAAAAAATTGGGGATGTGCATCTGATCGGCACGGCGATCGATCTCTTTCCATGCAATTTTCCCTAGCCCCGGCACCTGTGGATCGGCTTGAAAGGTCGACTCCTGCTCGGTCACGGCTAGCACCGAACACAAATTTTCTGCGGTTGGTGCAATATCCTGTGCGGTAAATGCGGCAGCAATATCCGTCGCCCAGCCCTGACGATCGCGCACGTTACTCGGCATCAGCTTAACCAACTGTGACTTCACATCGGCCGGTCGCGGCGCAGGTGTTTGGCTGGTTTTGGTTGAGCAGCCAGCCAAGACCAATAGGGCTAATAAACCGATGGGACGTAACGCTACAGCGTGAAAATTTGGCATTTTTCTCGAATTATCATAGGGACGGGAGATAAGGAACGGTAACGCAGATAGCAAGACGGGTCTAGGGTTTGCAACGGTGCATGGGTCATATCGGTCATTTATTCGAGGTGGATTCCAATTTAGAATCAGGCAAAGATATAGACTTTGTAAACCAATGCTTTTACGCCAAGCATACCGTCACCCACGCAGAGTATGACAAGCTAACGAGGCAATACCGGGAGATAAAAGAATGATTTTAGAACCGACCAAAGCGCTAGAGGCCGCAAAAGTATTGGCCGATGCCGTGCCTTTTTTAGGAGGTAATACGTCTGAGGAGGCCTATCGCGATGCGCTAGCTATGGTTGATTATCTTATCGAGCACGATGACGAAAGCCCGCTAATAGATTTTCTCGCGTTAAAAATTGCTGAATATGAAAATAACAATGAGCGATTTAAAGCCTTCAATCAGGCCGTGACTGATATGCCCACTGGCGTGGCCGCACTACGGGTTCTTATCGAACAACATCAGCTTTCCTACACAGATTTAGCCTCGGAAATCGGTTCAAAAAGCCTCGTCAGCATGATTTTATCCGGCAAGCGCTCATTAACCATTGAGCATATCAAAGCACTCTCCAAGCGCTTTAACGTTAGGCCAGATCTGTTTTTCTAATGCGATTCGGTCGGTATCAATATGTGTAAAAAAAGCCACGTTAAACGTGGCTTTTTATTCATGAATATCGGGTCAAATCTCCAACCTAAAAAATCCCTTTCTGACGAATTTTTTTCATTTTTTCGGTCGGTGGTGCGATGTCAGCCAGATCGACTTCTTCCGCGTTGCCGTTACGGATTGGCTCTACGGCAGCAGGGGCTCGCTGGCTAAGACGCAGCTGCTGGAGCTGTAAATTTTGCTGCTCGAGCAGTTTGCTCATCCTCGCAAGCTCGCTGCGCAGATGCGTAAACTCAGCCTGTTGCTCAGCGCTAATCCCTTCGGTTTGTAACGTTTCACTCACCGCGGAAGGCGCTGGCTCAGCGGTTTTGACTTCAGGGATCGACTGTTCAAACACCTGACGCAGTTGCTCTAGCTGCTGTGCCGAGAAATCATTATTTTGCGCTGAAGGCGCCGCCGGAATCTCTACCGGTAAAAGCTCGCAGCGCACCAGTTCTTCAGCCAGCTCGGGCAGCGTTAGGTGTTCACGGCCAATCGATTCTGCCACATGATGACAGAGCTGTGGGTTGAGCTGATGCAGCTGTAAACCCGCCAGATACACATTACGATGAAAAGTACGGGTTTCCATATTCACATCGTTGCGATCGCTACCGCTCTGTTTTAGCTGACGGTGCAGCTGTTGCAACACCGTCATGGTACGTAAATCGGCCTGAGACTGAGCGGGGCTGAGATAAAGCGAGAAGTTAACTCGGCTCGTCTGCCCTTTACTCATTTTCCTCTACCTCAAGCATCAAAGGCTCTGCCAGCGCATCGGCCCCAGACTCTGAATGATACAGGCAAATTTCACGCGACAGCGCGCTCTGCGGGTTATCAATAGTGATAATTCGATCGCCCAGCGTGGAATAGGCTTCACGGATCGCGTCTTCCACCAGCGTGGCGCCGCCGCCCACCAGATAAACGCGGTTCGGGTTTTTAGCAAACTTCTTCGCTTCATAAGCCACCTGATCGCCTAGCTCGCGAATCTTGGTTTCAATGCGCTGCAAGATGTCTGGAATACGTGTTTCGTCATTCACCACGCTACGCACGAAAGCCATATCGTGACGGCGTTTAATCAGCTCATTCGCCACTAAATAGCTTGAATCGCTGTCGGCAGAAGCCAGCGCTTTACGAATGGCATCCGTCACCATCGCCACACCGATTTCGTTATTGCCGTAAATCGCAGACACGTCGTCAAATTCACCGACGATGACGCCCATATCCAACGTTGTACCGCCGCAGTCGACGACTAAAGAACGGGTGAATTCGCTGGTTTCAGAATTCAATAAATGCGAAAGCACCGCTGGCAAACTTTCAGGCATCACCTCAACGCCAACGATTTTGAACAGCTCGCCTTTGTTCAGCGAGATTTCACGCATCAGGTTGCGGCGCTTGGCTTCAATTTTATCTTCGTTGCGCTGACAGTCATCTGGGTTATAGAACTGGGTAATTGGCAGCGTCACCACTACGTCAACTTCACACGGCTCAAGACCGCTTTGCAGCAGGGCATGGTGCACCGCCAGCAGGTTTAAATCGTCATACTGATATTCAATATGCGTGGTCGATAATGCTTTATCGGAGGTCGCATCGTAGGTGTATTTGGTGGTGCCAATGGTGTAGTTGAATACCTTTTGCCCGCGCAGCAGTGCCGCACTTTTCCAGTCTTTACGGAATGAGTTAGGGGAAACAACGGTTTTTAGCGTGCCGTTCTCAATCCAACTGATTTTGACGTTGGTAGAGCCATCATCGATGGCAAATTTCATGCGGGCTTGGGTGGTCATAGCGTTTGTCTCAATAGCATATTGTATGGGCAAAGCCAGCCATAGCAGAGCGCTTCGATGGGGCTTTGTCTAAAATTTTTAAAACCAATAAACAGGATATTGGGAGAGGGGATATCGACAGCGATATCTAAGCGAATACATCAATGCGAATGAATCAATGTGAATAAATCAATTGCAGAATATTGCTTCATCTCCCCGCCATCAGCAGAGATATCCTTAGAAGGTTAAGCGAATTGTATCTTATGCCAGCGACGTATTGAGGAAATGATAACCGCATTATGATGCATGTCAGAAAGGTGAGATCTTTAAAAAATAATATTTAAGTTCTGTATTTAGTGTGTCGCTATCGATCTTCTATTGCTTCAGCGGCATGTTTTATATAGCGTTCAAAATTAAAGCAGCGGCCATATTTCTGACCGCTTTGACAATCCTATCGCGCTGTTATCCCACGCATGAAGAGACATTTTTCTTGCACCTTGGGCACCACGTTTGGCACTGATTCAGCATGCTGTAAAGCTGGCCTCTAATTCGCTGTTGGCAGACCGGACACGTCACGTAGCGTGACCCCAGCAAACTTTGCATACCCGCATTGTTTGCTAAGTTGCTTGCTGAGTTGTTTGCTGTACCGGCACTCTGCTGCTGTCTCTCCGGCTTACACGCCATGAAACTAGCGCCCTTTCCAGACCGGTTCACGTTTTTCCGCAAAGGCGGTTGGCCCTTCCAGCGCATCTTCAGAATGCAATACCGATGGATAGTGTTTTAGCTTGCCGCTGCGTGCATGACGATAGCCTTCCTCAACCGCCAGCTCGCTGGTTTCACGATAAATTTCTTTAATCGCTGCAACGGCAAGCGGTGCATTAGCCGCAATTTGCGCCGCCAGTTCACGGGCATGTGGCATAAGCTGTTCGCTCTCCACCACCGCATTCACCACGCCCCAGCGCAGCGCTTCCTCCGCGTCCATGCTGCGACCCGTCATCATCATTTCCATCGCAATCGCTGGCGGCAGAATCTTCGGCAAACGCAGCATTCCACCGCTGTCTGGCACAATTCCTAACTTCGCTTCTGGCACCGAGAAGCTGGCATTGCGCGAGCAGATAATCATATCGGCAGCCAGCGCCAACTCGAACCCACCACCAAAGGCATAGCCATTGACCGCCGCGATCACCGGCTTATCCAAATTAAACAGCTCGGTGAGGCCAGCAAAACCGCCGGGGCCGAAATCAGCATCGGGCGCTTCACCCTCGGCGGCGGCTTTTAAATCCCAACCCGCAGAGAAGAAGCGCTCGCCCGCGCCGGTGATAATAGCGACACGTAGCTCAGGATCGTCACGAAAAGCGATAAAAGCTTCGCCCATCGCAAAACTTGTTTTGGCATCAATCGCATTGGCTTTCGGTCTGTCTAACGTAATTTCTAGAATGTAGCCATTACGCTTAATATGTAATTCACTCATGCTAAGACCTCATCTTAATAAGAAACTTCAACCAGGCTTTTTTTAATCACTTTTCCCGAGCAGCTTCTAGGTAGACTCGTTCTTATTTCAAAGAAAGAGGGAACCTTGAATTTTGCCATGTTATTTTCACAGAATTTGAAGAACTCTTTTTCCGTCATAAACTCACCGTCATTTAAAACGACAACGGCTTTTATCGCTTCATCTCGGATCGAGTCTTTTAAACCAATCACTGCCACGTCCATAATTTTTGGATGCGTAGAGATAATATTTTCTATTTCAACGCAGGAGATATTTTCCCCGCTGCGCTTAATCATGTTGCAGCTGCGCTCAACAAAATAGAAATACCCGTCATCATCCATATAGCCGTAATCACCGGTGCGCAGCCATCCGTCGGTGTTCAGGGTTCGCGCACTTTCCTGAGGCAGTTTGTAATACTCTTTGAACAGCGTTTTTCCCGGAATGCCTTTTATCCAAATTTCACCCGTTTGGCCCACCGGCATTTCATTGCCTTGTGCATCGCTGATTTGAGCTTCATAGCCCATACCAACCCGCCCAATCGACGGCCAGCGACGTTTATCTCCGGGTCTGTCGCCAATGGCGCCCACGATGGTTTCGGTCATGCCATACGATGTGAGTAACCGCACGCCAAAGCGCTGAATAAATTCGTCTTTTTCTTGCTCAGACAAATTAAGATAAAACAGCACCTCGCGCAGGTTATGCTGCTTTTCCCACGGCATAGGCGGCTGCATCATCAGCGTTTTTATCATCAGAGGAATACATTCCGTCACGGTGGCGCGGTATTGGCATACCTGCCCCCAAAAGGCTCGCGCGCTGTATTTTTCTAGCAGAATAAAGGTGGCTCCCGCCGTAAATGTCGGCATCGCGGCGGTACACTGACAGTCAATATGGAAGGCTGGCATCGGCGTTAAATAAACGTCATCTGCCCGCAATGCGCATTGCCAAGCCGTGTAGTAGCCCGCAAATAACAAATTGTGGTGGGTGATCACCACGCCTTTCGGGCTAGAGGTGGTTCCTGAGGTAAAAAGAATTTCAGCGACATCATCGCTATCAAGCTCAACCGAATAAATAAGCGTATCAGGTTGGGACTTTTGCAATGGGTGAAAATAAATAACGTCGCGGGAATTATGAGGCTCTACGTCACCATCAATTAATATAATGGGATACAAAGAAGACGAATTCTGTGACGTGAGGTCGGCGTAAATAGAATAAAATTCCGTGGAGGTCACCACCATTTTGGCCTCACACTGATGAATAATATACGCGCTTTCCTCACGTAATAGATTGGCATTGATAGGCACAACGATTGCACCGATTTTCGCTAAGCCGAACCAGCAAAATATAAATTCAGCACAGTTATTTAGATGCAGAGCAACTTTATCACCCTTACTCACACCCAATGAATGAAATAGATTAGCCGTACGATTAATTTCTTTATTTAACTCAATATAACTATATTGAGAAACCTGCCTTGCCTGATCTTCGAAGACAAGCGCCGTTTTATCGCCATGCATATCCGCTAAATCATCCCAAGCCTGACGCAAGCTTCGTTTGCCTATCATATCCATATCTATCTACCCAAATAATTACAGTGCCTAATCAGCCTTGGCTAAACCTTTAGCCACCAGCGTTTCAATGTCGGCATCAGAATAACCAATGCTGGCAAGAATGGCCGCGGTATCCATGCCATGCGTTGGCATTCCACGCCAAATTTGGCCTGGGTTATTCTTAAACTTCGGCATGACATTTGGCCCTTTGTAGGTGCGGCCATCGATGGTGTTCCACGTAGTGAGAGATTCGCGGGCGATATACTGTGGATTGCTTTCTAACTCAGGAATAGTCAGCACTTTTGCCGAGGCAATATTGAGTTCAGCAAAGCGCGCCAGTGCCTGTTCATACGGCTTCGTCGCCAAATATTCATCCAGCTTGGCTTCAACCAGTTCGCCAAACGGACATTCAACGCGATGGATTAACTGTGTGCCGACAGGGATTTCTGGCGTGCCCAGCAGGTGCGCAATGCCCATATCCTCAAACATTCCCTGCATTTGGTTAACGCCAACCAGTTCCATCACAATGTAACCATCTTGGCATTTGTACAGACCACAGCCCGCGTAGTACGGATCTTTGCCTTTGGTCATACGTGGGCACACTTCGCCACCGTTAAAGTAGTCCATCATGAAGTACTGCCCCATGCGCAGCATCACTTCATACATCGCCACATCAATACTTTCGCCCACGCCCGTTTGCTGCATTTTATACAATGCAGCCAGCGCCGAAGTGGTCGCCGTCAGGCCGGAGAAATAATCCGCGGTATATGGGAATGCAGGCATCGGCTGATCTTTATCACCGTTTTGGATGAGGTATCCGCTGAACGCCTGAGCAATAGTGTTGTAAGCCGCCAGATTGGTGTATTCCGGCGTGCCGTACTGACCAAAACCTGAAAGATGCACAATGATCAGCTTGGGATTTATTTCCCAAAGCACTTCATCGCTAATACCACGGCGCGCAAAGGCAGGGCCTTTACTGGCTTCAATAAATATATCGGTGGTTTCCATCAGCTTTAAGAAAGCTTCACGCCCTTCGTCTTTAAAGATATTCAGCGACAGCGCGTGTAAATTGCGGCGTGAAAGCTGAGGATAGTTTGGCTGAATGCGGATCGTATCGCCGTAGGCGACATTTTCGATCCAGATAACTTCAGCGCCCCACTCGGCAAACATTTGCCCTGCAAAAGGGCCTGCGATTTCAATTCCTGAAAAGACCACGCGTAAACCCGCCAGCGGGCCAAATGTTGGCATAGACATAAAATATTCCTTCACAATGAGAGATGGTGTAGTCACGACAACACCGCCTTTTAACCCGAGATACCCGGGCATAGCGCACCGCGGGGCGCTCCGGCGGGCAAGCCCGCTACGACCCCATCGGTACGCTCTCCCTAATATCTGACTTACTCTGTTGTCTATTACCGATACTGTTTCAGCACCGCACGACCCAGCGTTAGGATCTGCATTTCATCCGAACCACCGGAAACGCGATCCACGCGCAGATCGCGCCAGAAACGGGTGATGCGATGATCGCCTGCGATCCCCACTCCGCCGAGCACCTGCATCGCCGAGTCCACCACTTCAAAAGCGGCGTTAGCGCAGAAGTATTTGCACATCGCGGCATCGCCGGAGGTCATCAAACCGTTATCGCTTTTCCATGCTGCTTCAAACAGCATGTTTTTCATTGAATTCAGTTTGATAGCCATATGTGCAAACTTTTCTTGGATCAGTTGGAAACGCCCAATGGCCTCGCCAAACTGAACGCGCTGGTTGGCATAACGCGCGGCATCTTCAAAAGCACAGAATGCGGTGCCGTAGTTGGTCAGTGCGACGATGAAACGTTCATGATCGAACTCTTCTTTCACGCGATTGAAGCCGTTGCCTTCACGCCCGAACATGTCTTTTTCTTCGAGCTCAACGTTATCGAACAGGATCTCGCAGCAGCTATCCATGCGCAGGCCCAGTTTTTCCAGCTTGTTGACCTTCACGCCCGGTTTGCTCATATCGACAAACCATTCAGAGAAAATCGCTTTATCCGGTGACGCCGCATCACGCGCCATCACCACGATGTAAGGCGTATGCGCGCTGCTGGTGATGAAGCATTTGCTGCCGTTGAGGTAAACTTTACCGTTTTTACGGGTATACGACGTTTGCATGCTGCCCACGTCAGAACCCGCGCCAGGTTCAGTAATTGCTGAGTTCCACATCTGTTTGCCGGTGCCGCGGAAAGCCATAATCTTATCGATTTGCTCCGCCGTTCCTTCACGCAGCACCGTGTTAAATCCGCCCGGCAGCTGATACAGCACATAGGTTGGCGCACCAAGGCGTCCAAGCTCGGCCCACACGGCGGCTAAGGTGACAAAACCCGCATCCAGACCGCCGTGCTCTTCCGGCAACAGCAGGCTATCGATCCCCATGTCGGCCAGTTCTTTGACGAACCGCTCTGGATATTCGCTATTACGGTCACATTCCGCGAAGTACGCTTCCCAGTTTTCTTGCGCCATCAGGTCGCGGATACCGGAAACAAATAACTCTTGTTCGTCAGACAGTGCAAAATTCATAAATCAGGCCTCTTGGTGGTTAATATCGTTCGAATTCAAACAGGGTAAAACGCTTAGTATTTCCAGTGCGTAGCCTTGGCATCTTTTAAGAAAGATATGGTTATCAGTATGTTGACGAAGAAAAGTGGACATCCTCCGGCAATGATCGCGGTTTGAATCGGTTTCAGCCCACCGAGCGCCAGCAGAATGATGCCGATAACGCCCACCAGCACAGACCAGCCAACGCGAACCCAAATCGGCGGTTCGTCATAGCCGTTTGCGCCTTTACAGGTCGACATGGCCAGCGTGTAGGAACAGGCGTTAATGAGCGTTACAGTGGCGAGGAAACATAGAATAAAGAACGCCCACATCGTGATGGTGCTGAGCGGCAATGTGGCCCAGGTTTCAATGATGGCGCGCGCCACCCCATGTTGTTCGATGATCTGCGGGATGTTGATTTTGCCGTTGTTGATCAGCGAGAGCGTATTGCTGCCCAAGATGGTCCATAGCAACCACGTTGAAGCCGTTAACCCACCGACCATCCCCAAGCAGAGCTGACGAACGGTACGGCCTTTAGAAATACGTGCTAAGAAGATGCACATCTGGATGCCGTAAACGATCCACCATGCCCAATAGAACACCGTCCACGCCTGCGGGAATCCACTCTTGCCGACGGCGTCGGTGTAGAACAGCATACGGGTGAAGTTAGAGAGCAGAATGCCGACAGAATCAGTGAAATAGTTGATGGTGAAGCTGCTCGCGCCGATGATGAATACCCACGCCAGCAGGATCAGGCTGAGATAGTTTCGAACGTCGCTGGCAACCTTAACCCCGCGCTGCAAGCCAAAGGCAACGCACACGGCGTTAAACACCACCCAACAAGAGATAATCAGCGCATCCAGCTCTAACGTGTGCGGCACCCCGAACAGATACTGAATACATTCGGTCACCAGCGGCGTTGCTAGCCCAAGGCTGGTTCCCATCGCCAAAATCAGCGCCACCAAATACAGATTGTCGATGATGGTGCCAATAATTCCGTTGCAGCGCTTTTCACCAAAAAGCGGCACCAGCGTTCCGCTTGGACGCACCACGTCGATTTTCTTCACATACAGGAAGTAGCCGAACGCCACGGCGAGGAAGCTGTAGGTTGCCCACGGTAAAGGTCCCCAGTGAAACAGGCTATAAGCTAAGCCAAGATCTTTAGCTGGGTTTGAAAATGGCGTTAAGCCAAACGGCGGTGAGGAAACGTAGTAGTAGATCTCAATCGATCCCCAAAACAGCACAGCGGCTGAGGTACAGGAGGCGAACATCATGAAGATCCAGCTTACGGTACTGAATTCAGGGGCTTCTTCACCGAGACGTCGCTGGGCAAAAGGGCCAAAGATCAGCCAGAACCAACCCGCAAACATCACGACCATATACCACTCAAACGCCCATCCCCACTGCGTTGTGATGTAGTTGAATACCGAATTAATCACGATATTAGAGGCGTTCAGATCACGGATAGTTAAATAACAAAGTAGTGCGACAATTATCAATGACGGGAAAAAAACCTTCGGTTCTATCCCTATTTTCCGTTTGCTCGTTTCTGTCTTCATTTACACATTTCCCTCATGGAAAGGAGTTCCTTGCCATAACAACTTGAGATGCAATATTCAGAATAAACGTCAGAATTTCTGCTATGAAAAAGCAGAACACCAACACTAATTTTGCAGGTAAATTTTCAATTAATGGTAGATCTAGTTATTACGAGTTATTTAGCTTGCCAAAAACATCTGTTAAAAAGTCTGTTAAAAATAGTTAAAGGTATTTGATTGAATGTGTGTCGCCTTTACCGCTTAATGCCGAGATATAATGAGTTTTGACTGTTCAATAATCCGTGATCTTAATCAAACTATTTTCTGACACCCCATGCACGCCTTAGAGCCACGATCTTGAGAACGAAATTAAACCCTTTAAAATCATCAAAATAACAAAATTAAAACATTATTAGCGAAGGTTTTTTGCCCTTGAGTCGTTCAATATTGGTGATCTAGGTATTATTTTGGTCTGGTGAATCATGGTATTTCTATTATCGTGATAACAAGGCACGAATAACAACTTACAGGGATACCTTTATTAGATATCAATTATTTTATTCCATTCTTTATTATAGTAATTTTAATTACACCACTAATAGCGTTTAAACCAGCTATGGCGTGCACACATTTATATATATAGCGAACCTTCGCTTTCGTTATTTTTATTTATCTTTGCCTAGCATTTCTCGCTGCATAAATAATTACACCTGTCATTACGGGCATCATCTTATGTACAGGGTATTACGGATATTGTATTGCCTATCGAAATCGGAGAAGTGATGAAAATTATTGCATGTTACAAACTCATCCCCGAGGAGCAGGATATCACCGTCAATAGTGATGGCTCTCTGAATCTCAGCAAAGCGGATGCCAAAATTAGTCAATTCGATCTCAACGCAATCGAAGCGGCTATCGGCTTGAAATCGCTTAATGACACCATCCAGATTACGGCGATGAGCGTGGGTGGCGAAGCGCTGTCCAACGCTAAAGGCCGCAAAGACGTGCTGTCTCGCGGCCCCGATGAGTTAGTTGTCGTTTCCAGTGCAGGTTTGGAGAAGATGCTTCCTCACCAAACGTCTGCCCTGCTGGCGGCCGCGGCACGGAAAACCGGTTTTGATTTAATTCTTTGTGGTGACGGCTCAGCCGATCTTTATGCACAGCAGGTAGGCTTGCTGCTCGGCGAGGCGCTAGGCGTCGCATCCATCAACGGGGTGAGCCGGATCGTATCCCTCAGTGACGACAGCATTCAGGTTGAACGCACGCTAGAAGACGAAGTTGAAACCTTAACCATTCCGCTGCCTGCGGTGATTTCGGTATCCACTGATATCAATACGCCTCAAATCCCCTCCATGAAAGCCATTCTCGGCGCGGCTAAAAAGCCGGTAACCGCGTGGCAGCCTGTCGATCTTGAACTGCCAGAGATCACGCCATACACCGAGTTGCTGAGCGTACAGGCTCCACAGCAGAAAGCGCGTGGGCGGGTCATTATCGAAGGCGATAGCGACGATCAAATTTCAGAATTCGCAGAGCATCTGCGCAAAGTCATTAGCTAATTGGGGGCAATATGAGCAAGTTTGCAACAGTATGGGTGTTCAGTGACACCCACTCACATCTACCCGAGCTGATTGGCGGTGCACACGAGCTGGGTGAAATTATTCACGTCATCGGCCACAGCGCTGAGCAATCAGCCTTGGCTTTCCGCCTCGGCGCTAACGCCGTTTACCATATTGGCGAACAGCCCGCCGACCGTATCATTGAAGATTATGCCGATACTCTGGCTCAGGCGATCAAGGCACATAGCCATAGCTCGCGCGCTTTATTGCTGCTGCCCGCAACCCGTCGCGGCAAAACTTTGGCAGCACGCTTAGGCGCTCGCCTCAACGCTGGCGTAGTTAACGATGCCGCTGAGCTGAGCCTCGAAGAGGGTTACCCAGTTGCCACGCACATGGTTTACGGCGGTTTAGCCTTCGGTAAAGAGAAAATCACCACCGACTACGCCGTCATCACGCTCGCCAGCGGCGTATTCCCTGCCGTGTCAGAAGACAGTGCCTTAGTAGGCAATGCCGAAACGTTGGCCTTTATCCCACCCGCCCATGCGATTTCCTGCGTATCACGTCGAGCCAAGCAAGGCGAAAGCGTCGATCTGGGCAAAGCACGTTTGGTAGTGAGCGTTGGGCGCGGCATCGGTTCACAGGAAAACATTGCCATTGCGGCGGCGTTAAGCAATGCCATTGGCGCAGAGCTGGGATGTTCACGTCCAGTCGCCGAAAACGAAAAATGGATGGATCGTGAACGCTATGTGGGTATTTCGGGGATCATGATCAAACCAGAACTCTATCTGGCGCTGGGAATTTCTGGCCAGATCCAGCACATGGTGGGCGCCAACGGCGCACAGATCCTGATGGCCATCAACAAAGATAAAAACGCCCCGATCTTCCAATACGCGGATTACGGGATCGTCGGCGATCTGATGAAGATCGTCCCTGCTCTGACAGAAAAACTAAAACGATAAAATATCGGCGGAGTACGGATTAGCGTATGGCTTCCGTGCTCCATCGAATTTGGAGAGCCTATGTCTGAAGATGTCTTTGACGCCATTATTGTTGGCGCTGGCCTGTCTGGCTGCGTTGCGGCGCTGGTGCTCGCCCGAGAAGGCGCTAACGTATTGGTTATCGAGCGCGGTAATCATGCGGGAGCCAAAAACGTCACCGGTGGTCGCCTGTATGGGCACAGCTTAGAACGCATCATTCCTGATTTTGCGGCTCATGCGCCCGTTGAGCGCCGCATTACCCGCGAAAAAATATCGTTTCTTACCGACGACAGTGCGGTCACGTTAGATTACCACCACGCCAATGCGGCCGAACCGGCGCAGGATTCCTATTCAGTTTTGCGCAGTAAATTCGATCCTTGGTTGATGGAACAGGCTGAAGCCGCCGGTGCGCAATTCGTTCCTGGGATCCGCGTAGATAAGCTGATTCAGCGCGATGGCAAAGTGATCGGCGTTGAAGCCGATGGCGATATTTTAGAAGCCAACGTGGTGATCCTCGCCGAAGGGGTTAACGCGCTGTTGGCCGAACAGCTTGGCATGGTGCAGAAACAGGTTTCAGCCAAGCATGTGGCCGTTGGGGTGAAAGAGCTGATTGAACTGCCTCGTGAACTGCTCGAAGCGCGCTTTAGCCTAACCGAGAACGAAGGTGCCGCATGGCTGTTTGCCGGAACGCCGTCTAACGGCCTGATGGGCGGTGGCTTTTTGTATACCAACGGTGATTCATTGTCTTTAGGTATCGTTGTTGGCCTCAGTCATATTGCTGATGCGGGAAAATCGGTGCCGCAAATGCTGGAAGATTTCAAACAGCATCCAACCGTTCGCCCATTAATCGCCGGTGGCAAAACCGTGGAGTACGCCGCCCACGTAGTGCCTGAAGCCGGAATTAATATGCAGCCCAAACTGGTGGGTAACGGCGTGCTTATCGCCGGTGATGCCGCAGGCATGTGCATGAATCTGGGATTCACTATCCGTGGAATGGATATGGCTATTGCCTCTGGTGAAGCGGCCGCACGCGCCGTACTTCAGGCCAAAGAATCCAATAACTTCAGCGAGCAGGGATTGAACGGTTATCTCACGTTGCTAGAAGAATTACCGGTTATGAAGGATTTACGTCACTACCGCAAAGTCCCCGCCATGCTGGAAAACCCGCGCATGTTTACCCAATACCCACAGATGGTCGCCGACATCATGGCGGATATGTTTACCGTCAACGGCCAGCCGCCGCAGCCAATCCGCAAAATGGTGATGCGTCATTGCAAGAAAATTGGCTATCTGAACCTGTTGAAAGACGGCATTAAAGGAGTGACCGCGCTATGACTGAACCCGTCAAATCCGCCAATTCCCCCGTCAATGAGCCCGTTAACGTTGATGTGAAATTAGGCATTAACAAGTTTCACGTTGATGAAGGGCATCCTCATATCATCATTCGCGAACATCCTGATATGGAAGCGTTTCATACCCTCACGCTGGCCTGTCCGGCGGGGCTATACAAGCTTCAGCCTGATGGAACGATCCGCTTTGACTACGCGGGCTGTTTAGAATGCGGCACCTGCCGGATCCTGTGCCGCGATTCCGTTTTAGATGAGTGGAACTACCCGCGTGGCACCTTTGGCGTTGAATATCGCTACGGTTAAAACCGATATTCTGGCCTGCCCGTCTCTGTCACTTTTTTTACCCACTATAGCCACTTAGCTCTGCGATACATGTCAGAGCTAAGCAGCTATCAGGCTGATTAAAACCATCATTATGGAAAAATCCAAAAGGTTTGATGACATCAGTTTTACCCCGATCCACCGCAAAATCATGCTGTGGGGAAGCGGTGGCCCTTTTCTCGATGGCTACGTGCTGGTCATCATCGGTATTGCACTCGAACAGCTGACTCCAGTGTTACAGCTCGACGCTCGCTGGGTGGGGTTAGTCGGGATCGCAACGCTGGTTGGGCTGTTTATCGGCACGTCATTGTTTGGCTACATCGCCGATGTGCTTGGCCGCCGGTTGATGTTTCTGATTGATATTATTGCCATCGGCGTTATCTCAGCCGCGACCATGTTTGTTACATCGCCGCTGGAGCTGGTGATCCTGCGTTTTCTGATAGGCATTGTGATCGGCGCAGATTACCCCATCGCTACCTCGATGATTGCCGAATTTTCTACCACGCGTCAGCGCGCTTTCACCATGGGGTTTATCGCCGCGATGTGGTACATCGGTGCAACCGCCGCCGACGTTGTGGGCTATCTGTTATATGACGTCGAAAACGGCTGGCGCTGGATGTTAGGCAGCGCAGTTATTCCCTGCATTATCATTTTGTTAGGGCGTTTTGAACTGCCCGAATCTCCTCGCTGGCTGATTCGCAAAGGGCGTGTTGAAGAGTGCCGTGCGCTGATGTTTAAGCTGTTTGGCGAACACGTAGTATTCGATGACGAAGCCCCGCAGGAGACGCGTTATAGCCAGATTTTCACCCGCAGGCACCTAACATCGATTTTGTTTGTCGCCATCATTTGGACCTGTCAGGTGATACCGATGTTTGGCATCTATACCTTCGGCCCGCAAATCATCAGCCTGCTGGGGCTCAACGAAGGTAAAGAGGCCGTGCTCGGCAACGTGGTAATTAGCCTGTTCTTTTTGATTGGCTGCTTGCCAGCAATGTATTGGCTCAACAGCATCGGGCGCCGGCCGTTGTTAATCGGCAGCTTTGCCATTATGACGCTCGCGTTAGCGGTATTAGGGATTGTTCCAGATCCTAGCATTACGCTGATTGTGTCAGCCTTTGCGCTTTATGCATTTTTCTCGGGCGGCCCTGGCATTTTGCAATGGCTCTATCCAAACGAGCTTTTCCCCACTCACATTCGTGCTTCCGCCGTGGGCGCAGCGATGTCGCTCAGCCGAATCGGCACTGTGGTGTCAACGTATGCGCTTCCGCTGTTTATGCAACAGCATGGGATCGCAATGACCATGTTAGCCGGTGCGGGGATTTCACTTTTTGGCATGGTCGTATCGATATTCCTAGCGCCCGAAACACGCAATTTATCGCTGGATAAAACCAGCCAGATGGATCTGTATTAAAAATACTGGCGGGCAATCAGATTAACTGGCTAATGCAGATCGTTTAAGAGATCGAGATACACAGGTCTACCATACCGCGGGGCCGTTATGGAACACATCCTTGTGTTCCCCCCTACGGGCCAACGCTAAAGCGTTGTTCAACTTTGCTCCAAGCAAAGTTGTCGGCGGCTTCGCCGCTACGACCCCATCGGTATGGTCCCCCTAAAATCAAGCTTAAATGATCAACATTGATCGACTGCCCGCTTTTTAATTGCCTATTTTTGTCATGCTTCAAGCTGCTCGCAAAAATAGCGAGCGCCGTCGCGCAATGCCCGATCGGCACTTTCCATCATGCGCGAATAATGCAAAAACGCATGCAGCGTACCGGGATACATTTTATAGCGGCAAGGTTGTTGGTGTTCAGAAAGCGTGCGGTGCAGCGCGATGCTGTCATCAATCAGCGGATCAAATTCTGCGGTGGCAATAAAACAGGCGGGCATGTTGTGGCTAAGATCGTTATTAAACAGGCAGTAATAAGGTGACTCTTTATCTTGTTCATTCGCCAAATAGGCGTGCTGATAAAATTCAATATCGGGTCCGGTTAAACCGTCCCAGACTCCGCCGTATAATCGACGGCTGGCAGAATCCTGTAATCCATAAAGTCCGTAGTAAAGCAGAACGCCTTTAACATGACCACAGTCGATCTCGCGATCGCGCAGCCATAATGCCGTTGCCAGCGCCAACATCGCACCGGCAGAATCTCCGGCAAAACCAATTGACTGCATATTGAGCTGATAATCCGCAGCACGCTGAGAAAAATAGCGACATACCGCAACCGTCTCTTCGATCGCCTGCGGAAAATGTGCTTCAGGCGAAAGCGTATAGTCAACGCCAATCACGGCGCATCCCGTGTAATCGGCTAATAAACGCATAATACGGTCGTGAGTATCAAGATTACCGACAATAAAACCGCCGCCGTGTAAATAAAAGATCGTTGCCGCTGTTTCACGCTGTGGATAATATATTCTTACGCTGATTTCTCCGTAAGAAGTGGCTATCTTTTCATGCAGGGTCTTAAGCATTTTAGGCCCTTCCTCATTCCAATATTTTCGCTCCTCAATATAAGCTTGTCTAATCGTTTAATTATCAGCATCCGCTGCGATTGGTTTTGCATTTTCATACTGAACACGTAATACATCACGCATCTCCGCTGATATTTTATCAGGGACATTAATTTTATTTATTGGATTCATCGCACACTCTCATTAGCTATTTAATTCATTACAGAAACAAAGTTAGAGCTGAATGGCATTAAGAAACAAAAAGCATGACAAACCAGATAGCTATGCCGCTAACAGCAAGCAAAAAGCACGCCAATGCGCACGATTTCTCACGCATCTATGTGATATTAAATTAATTATGTTGTTTATTATTTGAAATCAATAAACACGTCTTTATAAACATATTCTCAATCACAAAAACAAAGTAATACCATACAGCATAAAAACATTATCACTACAATAAAACAACAATAATTACGGTTACAATCCTTCGCAACAAATCAAATAAAATACATAGCGAAGGTGTCATTAGATAGGTATATTCAGATCAAACCATGATTATAAATGTGAATATGATCGCATATATTTGAGCCCATCCATTTATATGGTAAACAAATGCTAATCTGATAAAAAATTGCTTTAATTTAAAGGTGAGCCTATGTGTAGAGAATATGTACCAGAGCCTTTGTATTTGTCCGTGGCGCGTTGGGCAATGCAACAACAACGTTGGATAAGCTCGCGAGAGATTGCCGATCAGTTTGATCTCACGCCGTGCAAAGCCATCAACCTTGTCTCTTATATCCTTTCTGCCGTTGATGAGATTGACTGCCAAACCAAAACCGTTCCGAATCAGTTAGAAGGCAGAGGCTGTCAGTGTCAGCGCATGATCCAAGTGGATCACATCGACGATCACATTGCCGAGCGAATTAAAAACGCGGTTAACGTTGATGGCGAAGAAAATGACTCAGAATCAATGCCTAAAATGCTGATTCCCGTTCCTCCTTCAGAGCTGAATCAGGAGCAGAAGTGGAAATGGATGCTGTCTAAATCACAAAGAAAGTAGAAATGAACCGTTAATGGGAGGTCTACTACCTCCCTTTTCCTTAATGTTTTTTGTTACTCAAAGCCAACCACTAAAGTCTTCTTATTCTCATTTTTCTTAAGCCACCGCCCAGATCACACCTCGTCGTATTACCTAATCCCATAGCTTGACTATGGGTTTTTGCCAATTCATTATATAAATAATTATATAACGAAAAAACTCTGGTTATGACATGGATATCACCCGTCGTAAGCTGATTGGGTATTTGCTTTCTGGCGCCGCTTTATCGGTCTGCCCTTTTGCTACCCACGCCGCTGACGCCCTTTTAGTGCCTTTCGGTACTTTGCCATCGCCACAAAAACCACATCGCGTATTAAGCGCGGGGGCTCCCGCCGATCTCTTATTGCTCGCGCTAGCGCCCGAGATGTTGCTGGGATTATCCTCGTTTGATTTCTCAGTTTCCGGCGGTGAATTTCTTTCCGATACCATTCGAAAACTGCCAAAGCTAGGCCGTCTATCTGGCCGTGCAAGTACGCTTTCCCTCGAAAAGATAGTGTCGCTTGCCCCAGACATCATTATTGATTGTGGCAGCGCCGATGAAACCTTCCGCTCACTCGCGCAGCGAACCGCCGCACAGACCGGCGTTCCCTACGTCTTAGTGGATGGGAAATTGCGGGATTCAGCCAGCCAACTGCGTCAGGTCGGTGCGCTGTTAGGGGTTTCATCACGAGCAGAGAAGCAGGCTCAGTTGGGAGAGCGTTTTCTGCAAGATGCCGAACGTTTTTCACAGATGAGCGGCAATTCGCCTCGTTTTTATTCCGCACGCGGCGCCACAGGATTGGAGACGGGCTTGCATGGATCTCTGCATACGGAAGCAGCAGAGCAGCTAGGGCTAATCAACGTGGTTAGCGAACCGTCGCAGCATGGTTTAGCTCAGGTGTCTTTCGAGCAATTATTGCTGTGGGAGCCCGACATTATTCTGACTCAGGACGCCAATACCTATCGCTATATTACTCAGAGTGCGCTGTGGAAAAACCTTCAGGCGGTGCGTAAAGGTCAGGTTCTGTGTTATTCCGGCTTGCCTTTTGGTTGGCTCGATTCGCCACCGGGTATTAATCGCCTGCTAGGCATGCGCCGACTACAGGCGCATTTTGATAGCAAGATTCAGGCAAACTGGATGGATGACCTCCAGCAGTTTTTCCGGCTGTTCTACCACTCGGATTTAAACCAAACCCAACTCCAGCTCTTGTTGGAGGCTGGATGAATCTGACCAAAAATCTGGCTCTTTTTTCCAGCGGTATTCTGATTGCCATTCTATTGGCGCTTTTGGTTGGCAAATATCCACTCACGCCCACTGAACTGTTGAATCTGTTGGTACATTCAGACACGACGCAGGCCGATCCACGCGTTGCTATCGTGTTCTGGCAAATACGCCTGCCGCGTATTTTAGCTGCTCTAATGATTGGCGCTGCGCTTTCGGCTGCCGGAGCGGCTTATCAAGGAATGTTCCGTAATCCATTGGTTTCACCCGACATTCTGGGCGTATCCGCTGGAGCAGGAATGGGCGCGTGCGTGGCGATGTGGCTGGGTTTGCCGATCGTTATCGTTCAGCTGTTGGCTTTTGTTGGCGGTATGCTGGCCGTGGCGCTTACCTGCCTGATTGCCTCGATGGCAAAACGCCACGATCCGGTGCTATCTCTGGTTCTGGTTGGCATTGCCATCGGCACCCTGTGTGGCGCGGTCATTTCGCTGATTAAAATCTTGGCCGATCCCTACACTCAGCTCCCTTCGATCACCTTCTGGTTATTAGGCGGCCTTTCTACCATCACTCATGACGATCTCTACAGCAGTATCCCCGTTTTATTGTTGGGCATGCTGCCGCTTTTGCTGCTGCGTTGGCGTATGAATCTACTGAGCTTGCCCGATGATGAAGCCAAAACCATGGGCGTTAATGTTAAGCGCCTGCGGCTGATCTTTATCATTTGCGCGACGTTGATCACAGCAAGCGCGGTATCGGTCGCTGGTATCATTGGCTGGATTGGCTTAGTGGTTCCGCATATCTGCCGCTTAGTCACCGGCGATAACTATCAGCGTTTATTTCCAGCCTCCATGCTGGGCGGGGGGCTACTTCTCTTACTCACCGATACCTTGGCCCGTAGCCTATTCACCATCGAGCTGCCTTTGGGGATCCTCACGGCGCTGATCGGCGCTCCCTTTTTCCTGATGCTGTTACTTCGCGGAGGCCGCGGATGAGCATGGTGTCATTTAGCCACGTGGCCTTGGGATATCGCGATCGCCCCATTTTGCAGAATATTAATTTTGCCATCCAACGCGGGGAAATCTGTTGTCTGCTGGGCGCTAACGGCTGTGGGAAAACCACGCTAATGCGGACGCTGCTTGGGCTATTACCCGCGCTCAAGGGTGATATTACCTTGGCAGGAAAACCGTTGCAGGAGTGGTCATCGGCTAAGCTCGCACAGCAGGTTGCTTATGTTCCTCAGGCTCACAGCGGCCCTTTTTCTTAC
Source organism: Hafnia sp. (assembly GCF_036648275.1). NCBI lineage: Bacteria > Pseudomonadati > Pseudomonadota > Gammaproteobacteria > Enterobacterales > Hafniaceae > Hafnia > Hafnia sp. The sequence goes on from NZ_JAVXIQ010000011.1 coordinate 119,991, forward strand.
AGCGTACTGGATATGGTGAGCATGGGCCGCAGCGCTCATCTAGGCTTATTTTCCTCCCCGCACCAACGCGATCACCAGCTCGCCCGAGATGCACTGGATGCTCTTGGCATTCTTCACTTGGAACAACGCAGCTTTCCAACGCTCAGCGGCGGCGAACGGCAGCTAGTATTAATCGCCCGCGCTTTAGTACAACAGCCAGCGCTTTTAGTGATGGATGAACCGGCAGCCAGCTTGGATTTTGGCCATCAGATAACCCTGCTCAAGCGTATTCGCCAGCTAAAAACGGCTGGGATCACGCTGTTGATGTCTACCCATCATCCCATGCACGCCAAAGCGGTGGCCGATACCATCGTGACCCTCAGCCCACAGAACGGGGCATTACAGGGAACACCAAAAGCGATGCTTAATAGCGCTTCATTGTCTCAGCTGTATCACGTCAGTGAAGAGGAAATCGAAGCACATCTGGGAATATGAAAACTAAAAAGGAACTCACATGCTGATTGATGAAATCGACTTTTCTGCACTCTACCAACAACAGTTAGCGCTAGCGCAACGCACTGAAAAAGCACCAGAACATTGGGATAAACGTGCCGAGAAAATGGCCGTAATCTGCGCCAATCCGCAAGACGCTTATTTGGTTCAGCTCATTGCTAAAATGGATTTTTCCAATGCGGAAACCTTGCTAGATATGGGCTGTGGCCCCGGTTCGGTGTGCCTCAATGTGGCACATAAACTCAGCCATGTTTACGGCGTGGATTACAGCAAGGGGATGCTTGAGGTTGCGGCCAAACGCGCACAGGCCATGCAGCTCGATAACGTCACGCTACTTCGCCGAGCTTGGGAGGATGATTGGAGCGATCTTCCGCAGTGCGATATCGCCGTTGCCTCGCGCTCAACGCTGGTCGGTGATTTACGCGCGGCCATGCAAAAACTTCACCAGCAAGCACGGCTGCGCGTTTACACCACCCACACCGTCAGCCCTTCATTCGTCAATGCCGAAGTACAGCGAGTTATCGGTCGCCCCGTCATCGAACTGCCTAACTATATCTACGCGGTTAACGTCTTGTACCAGATGGGCATTCATGCTCGGGTTGATTTCATCACCGGACCAAACTGTCAGGGAAATACGGATACTTTCGAGCGTTTTTATGAAAGTACCAGTTGGTCATTGGGCACGCTGAATGATGAAGAACAGCAGCGTCTTTTCGATTACTACACCCACCAGCAAAAGCACGGATTAGCCATTGCTTCGCCGACTCGTGATTGGGCGCTAGTTTCATGGGAGAAAAAAACGTCACCGCAGGGGGCGCTATGATTTTCATCCCTGATGCGCAGCTCGATCAGTGGCTGATGGATGACATACAGGGCGGAGATCTAACAACACGCGCGCTGAACATCGGTGCGCGTAAAGGATCAATGCGCTTTTATCATCGGCAAGGCGGCTGTATCAGCGGCATAGACACCGCTCGCCGTATGCTTTTACGGCTGGGATTAGAGGTTGAGCAGCACCTTCACGACGGCGAGATCGCTGTGGCTGACGCATGTTTGCTCACCGCCCAAGGCCGCGCCGATGCGCTGCATCAGGGCTGGAAAGCCGTGCAGAATCTGTTGGAGTGGAGCTGTGGTGTGTCTGATTACGTCTATCAAATGCGCCAAATTCTCCAGCGTTATTCACCACAGGGAAAAATTGCCTGCACGCGTAAAACCATTCCAGGTACCCACTTACTCGCCATGCAAGCTGTGACCGCCGCAGGTGGCATTATTCATCGTGCGGGCTGCGGCGAAACTATTTTGCTGTTCACCAACCATCGTCGATTTTGCCCCACCCCCGATAACTGGCAGAGCATCATTGCGACTTTACGCCAGCAGGCGCCGGAAAAAGCCATCATCGTCGAAGCCGATACCGTGGATGAAGCCAAACAGGCGTTATTGGGTATGCCCGATATTGTACAACTCGATAAATTCTCACCCGATGACATTGTCGCACTCAAAGCCTATGCACAGAGATTTTCGCCTCACTGCCGACTGTCCTTAGTGGGCGGAATTACTCTCGCCACCATGGATAAATTTGCGCAAACCGGCATTTCGCTGCTGGTCACCTCCGCGCCTTATTACGCGCCACCGGCAGACATCAAAGTTCGGCTCGTACCCTCTGACTAAATAACAAAGCGTTCCACATTGGCGGACTAATGACTGCCCACCAATAAACACCACTAGCGTTATATAAAAATAAACATATCGAAACTGGGGATAATGATGAAAATGAGAAAAACAACTTTATGCACGGCAATAACTCTATGCATGTCAGGCGGCATTGCCATGGACGTTCAGGCTGCCGATGACAGCGATGTCATGACCGTTTGGAGCAGTCCGGTGGCAAACACCAGCGAGATCGTCACACAAGACACCATCACCAAACTCGATAAGCGCAACGTCGCCGACGCGCTCAGCGTGGTTCCCGGCGTATCCTTACAAAAATCGGGCGGACGTAACGAATTACAGGTTCGCGTTCGTGGGTTCGATAACCGACAGGTTCCTGTTTTTTATGATGGCGTCCCGATCTACGTTCCCTATGACGGCAATTTGGATTTAGGCCGCTTCCTCACGTCAAACTTGGCTTCGTTGGAAGTCTCTAAAGGCTACACCTCTCTGCTGCAAGGTCCCAATCAAATGGGGGGCTCAATCAACCTCACCACGACAAAACCTAAAAAAGATTTAGAAGGCAACATTAGCTACCGTCAAGGATGGGCGCGTGGCAAAGACAATGCTTTTGACACCAACGCCTCACTGGGTATGAAAGGCGATTTAGGCTATCTACAGATCAGCGGCAGCGAGCTAAAACAACGATTTGTGGGCTTGCCAGACAGCGTAGATAACCGTACCGCAGGCACCGACGGCAAGCGCACTAATTCAAAATCTGACGATAAACGTGGAATTGTGAAGCTCGGTTTTACCCCACGCGAAAATGATGAATACACCTTTACCTATATCAAACAGGATGGTGAAAAAGAGAACCCACCGTATGCCGGAACCAGCGATCAAAAACCGAAATATTGGCAGTGGCCGGAATACGATAAAGAAAGCTATTACTATCAGGGAACCACCAAGCTCGGCGATATCTTTACCCTTAAAAGCCGAGCCTATCGAGATACCTTTAAAAACACCCTGCTGATGTACAACTCGCTGAGCGATCTAAAAAATAAAAAAGGCAGCTACAGCCACTATGACGATTACACTGATGGTGCAGGCCTCCAGCTATCGGCCGATATGCGCGAGCGTGACCAGCTTTCGTTCGCCGCTCATTGGAAAGAAGACGTTCACCGCGAGCAGGGGTATCGCAATGCACCTTACGATCGTTACAAAGATCGCACATGGTCGCTCTCTAGCGAATACCAATGGGCAGTAGACGATCAGTGGGACGTGGTGGCAGGGATAAGCTACGACTGGCGTGATAGCCTTGAAGGGATGAAGCACGAAAAAGACGGCTCGATTACCCACTACGAGAGCAATAATCAAAACGCCTTCAACTGGCAGGCCATGACGAAATATCACTTCGACAACCGTGATGATATTGCGCTCTCGGTTTCCGATCGCAGCCGTTTCCCTACGCTGAAAGAGCGCTACACCACATCTCGCCCTGCGTTCGGACAGGTGGCCTTGGTTAATCCAAACCTCAAAGCCGAGCGCGCTCGAAGTATCGACCTCACCTATACCGGCTATCTCAGCGAAGATTGGGGTTATGAAGCGAGCGTTTATTACAACCGCATTAGCGACGCCATTCTCACGCAGAACATCGACGCCAATACGGTGCAAAACCGCAATAGCGGGCGCGTTGACTACACCGGCCTCGATTTAGGTGTTAACGGACTGATTCTGAACGAAGTGAAAGTGGGCCTCAGCTACAGCCTAATTCATAGCGATGTTAAGGACAAAGACGTTGGTAAAGTGACCGGACTACCGACTCAAACGGTCATGGGCTGGGTTACTTATACGCCATGGCAGCCGATTAGCCTTACCCTTTCTGAAGAAGCCCGTTCTTCAAGCTATAGCAACAGCGACGGCAGCCAAAAAGCCGGCGGATTTGCCGTGACCAATGTGCGGGCAGATTACGAAATTGCAAAAGGTCTCAGCGTTAACGCCTCGGTGAATAACGTGTTCGATACCGCATATGCTTATACCGAAGGTTTCGTCGAAGAAGGACGTAACTACTGGGCGGGCATCGAGTATAAATTCTAAGTAATCCCCCCGTATAAGCGGGGGGATTTAACGATGTTTATATCCAACACGATGATGGATATAGGAGTAATAAATGAACACACAGCAACCGCTCGCCACTCTCGATGTGATTTTATGCAACCAGCGCCAAGCCGATGGAACACAGCTAAAAAAACCGGCTAACGGGCGCGTTTATGTAGGCACCCACGGAATTGAAACCGAAGCTGGACACCAAGAGCATTTTGATGATCCTGAATGCGCCATCATGAACTATGCGCTTGAGCATTATGATTTTTGGCGCTCTCACTATCCGGCTCAGGCCGAGCTATTTAAAACCCCCGGTATTTTTGGCGAGAACTTTGCTACCAGAGGGATCACCGAACACACCATCTGTATAGGCGATACCTTCAGCATTGGCACTGCGCGGCTACAAATATCTTGGGGAAGAGTGGCCTGTAACACGATGGCAGGCCGCTTAAATGACCCAAACGCGCCGGAGTTGATGCATCAGCAATCACGTAACGGCTGGTTCTATCGTGTTCTACAGCCGGGGGAAGTTCAGGCAGGTAATGCCATCACGCTGGTTGAACGTTCTCATGTCGATTGGCCGCTGAGCCGCGTGCAAAACATCATCTTCAACCCCAACGCATCTGCCAGCGTTCTGGATTCGCTGAGCAAACTTGATTTACTGGCCGCAATCTGGAAAAACGAAGCTAAAGCAAGATTAGACAGCATGTAAGCCGCGTCGCACAGCGGTACAGACTTGTGCAGTACCGCTGTGCGATTTGGCTAAAAGCGCTCGGATTGAAGCTGAGCGGCAATATCGCTCATCACATTGCGTGCCGTTTGGCTAACGCCACCGAGCTGGAAAAATCCGTGGATCACGCCAAGATAGCGTTGCGCACTACAGCTTACGCCCTGCTCGGTAAGGCGTGTAAACAGCGCCTCGCCTTCATCGCATAGCGGATCGTATTCAGCGGTAATAATGTGCGTTGGCGGCAGGCCGGAGAAATCACCGCACCACAGCGGGCTAACTTCAGGATGCTTAAGATCGATGTCTGGGAAATAAGCTTCGTAGCCGCTGAGCAGCGTGTCGCGGGTAATAATATAGTCATCGCCGTTACGCTGATAGCTATCAAAAGAGGCGGTGGCATCCAGCATTGGGTAAATCAGCAAGAGCTTATGCGGCAACCAACGGTTCTCATCGCGCAGACGCAGCGCCGTGACTAACGCGATATGTCCACCCGCGCTGTCACCGGCCAACGTGATTTGCTCGCGATCCACGCCTAAAAAATCGGCGTGCTGCCACACAAGCATTGCCGCATGATGCGCATCATCGTGCGCCGCAGGATAGACGTGCTCCGGTGCCAAGCGATATTGCATGGCAATCACTCGGCATCCGCTGTGATAGGCCAGCTGCCGCAGCTGCTTTTCATGCGTGGCAAAACCACCGCTGACAAAACAGCCGCCGTGGTAATAAATCACCGTTGGCCTATTTCCATGCGCTCCCTGCGGGGAAATCACGCGCAGCGTCATCCCTTCAAGGCTCACGTCGCGCACATCCACGCGCGTTTCTTTTTCGCCCGCCAATATCGTGCTGGCCACATAGCCCGCTCGCCGCTCGGCAACGGTCTGGCGACGAGGCGATGGCCGGCCTGCCGCAATAAAATCGTTCACAAGTTCAGCGATTGCAGGTTCTAAAGGCATATCTATATCCTTGATATTATTGTGTCTGAGCCGTGATATGCGCAGAGCGCCAGCAAAACAGCGGTGATTACACGACCCCAGAACTAACGCTGAAACCCGATATCGGCCCCGAATTAACCGGCTTTGCGGCGCATATTCAATGAGGGTAGAGTTTTGCGAATTGATTTCACATCAGGGATCGCGTGGCGGTGTACATTTTCTGGATTTACTGTCATCTCACCCTTTTCGATAGCAACCATTTCATTAATGCTGCTAAGCAAATCATTAAATAATTCTTTTTCCATAAATGAGCTCTCCTTATAGGCAGCTATTATGAACCACTTTGCTTAGGTTTTTCTCCTCGTTTCTTGCGAACACGATTCCATATTTAACTACAACTTCCTGTAAATCCATCCAGCCTATTTCATTGGCTAAATCTCAGGCATATAGTCATCTGGCTGCGGCAAAATCCGTAGTTGGGATTGGAACCCTAAAAACTTTTAGCCCTGAAAAAGCTTGTACTTTTTCGGCACCGACGTGCACACTTCATTTGGTGGCGCAGGCGGGGAAACCGCAAGGTTAACCGGGTGCTAGAGGCCGGGGTTCCAAACCTGCCTGTGCCATCACCAAACTTTGGAACCTTTGGTAATGGCGATAAATAAACTCTAGTAGGAAACATCGTCATGAACTTATTAAACCAAGCGCCAAGCGACAACTCCGTCACCGTTTTCCGTTCCCTGATTTCCGATTTGTCATTCGATCGGTTCAGCGACACTCAACTGTACGATCTCAGCGGAATTGCCGCAGAATCCGCCGAAGGGCTGTGCCATGGATTATTGTATTTGAGTGAATCTCTGGAAAGTGGAAACCAAATCCCCCAAGAAAGCCTTGGGCAGATTGGCGCATGGCTGAAAGCCACTGCACACGTGATCCCTGTAATGTTCGAGCTGTATGAACAGGCCAGCAACCGCCTATTTCAAATGCAAAATGCGGACAGCGCTGAATAGCAGATAGAAAAAAGGGATAGCCATCGCTATCCCTTTTAGAATGATTTGAGTATCAATGGAAACAATTAATACTCATCAAAATACCAATAGCCCTGATTCACTAAATCAGTGAGCTCAGCCACAAAGGCCGGATTGTTCAGCGCATCACCCAGCTCTTTTTTGCCTACGGTGGTGTAACGACACAGCGCATCGGCAGCTTTAGGCTCAACGGCCTGCATCGGCTCGCTGTTAACAAAGAAGCTATCGCCAATGTTCAGCACGCGCAGACCGCTCAGGCGAGTTAAAACTTCGTCGCCCAGCAGCGCATCAAGAATCTCATCAGGCTCATAAGCTGGTTCCGCAGGCGCGATATCCAGTTCATGACGCGGCGTAGTAGCGAAACGACCCAGCCACTGTTTGAAATCTTCCGGCTGATTCAGCATCTCGATCATCATCCCGCGCAGGCGGTCAACTTCATAATCTTCAATGCGTCCAACGTGATCGCGGCAGGTCAAATCAGGATCGCTGTAGTGCTCACCACCCAGATCATTTTCCAGCGCATAGTCAGCAAAGCTGCTGATTAAATCTCTGCCGTTTGGCCCACGGAAGCCGATGGAGTAGTTCATTGCGGTTTCATGGGTGAAGCCATCGTGCGGGAAGCCCGGTGGAATATACAGAATATCGCCCGGCTCAAGATCTTCATCGATGATCGGTTCGAACGGATCAACGTGCAACAGAGCTGGATGTGGACAGAACTGACGCATCGGCAATTTATCACCCACACGCCAACGACGGCTGCCCATACCTTGAATGATAAAGACGTCGTACTGATCGATATGTGGCCCAACGCCGCCGCCCGGCACGGAGAAGGAGATCATCAGATCGTCTAAACGCCAGTCCGGCAACACACGGAACGGACGTACCAGCTCAGCAGATGGCGCATGCCAGTGGTTAACGGCCTGAGCCAGTAACGACCAGCCGGTTTCGCCCAAGCCATCAAAATCTTCGAAAGGCCCGTTGCTGGCCTGCCACTCACCGTTTTTATGGCTAACCAAACGGCTATCGACTTCCGGCTCCATCGCCAAACCCGCCAGCTCATCCGGCGTGATAGGATCAACAAAGTTCGGGAAGGCATTTTTTAATACAACTGGCTGTTTTTGCCAGTATTTTTCAAGAAATTCGGGCCAGTTAAGATTGAGTTGATAAGCCATGCTTTCACACCAGTGAGAAGAAAAACGGGCTCGATTATAAAGAAGCTAAGCGTGGGGCTGCCTTGTCATTGGTCAAGGATAATGTTGAATAAGTCGAGAGGGGAAATCAGATAAGCGTTATTTAACAAACGGCATAACAAATTGCCTAACGAAAAACGGCGCGCCACACGCGAGTATGACACGCCGATAACGTCAGTTTTTAGCGTCGATTAACGGATAAAATCTTTATCATCAATCACCCGTAGCGGATCGATATCGCTCTCTTTCTTAATCACTAAGCCCGTTTCTGAACGCACACATACACCACCGTAATGGCCACCAACGGTAAACGCACACAGCTGAATATAACGCCCCGCCACTTCAGGCAGACACCACAGCTGCTGATAGATATTTTTCTGCTCGGAGAACTTACCGGAAGTTTCATCCAGCACCTGATCTTCATGGCTGATCAAACCGATGTTGTTGCCGCAGCGTCCGGCAATCGGTTTCACCGCATAGCCGCTTTGCTCCAGCTCTGCGTTTAGCTCAAAGTCGGCGTCCAACAAATAACGATGGTGCGGGAACAGCGACCATAGCACCGGCAAAATGGCTTTGTTGCTTGGGATCACCGTCCACAGCGGCTCAAAGACCATCACCTCAGGACGAAGCAACACGTCGATCAAGCGAACGCTGTTTTCCGGATGTCCGGTACGAATTGGCAGCGCTGAGTGCTCCGCTTCGCTCTCTTCACGTAGCTGATCGAGCGCGGTTTCCCATGCCCACGTTTTCCACACACAGTTCACAGCGCGATGATCGCCATCCACCAACTGGCCAGACGCATCCCAGTGCAGCTCGTCTAAACCGTGCAGAATTTTGCTTTCAAACCCAGCTTTAGTTAATGCGCGCTGCATAAACTGCGCGTGGTAGCTCTCTTCGGCGTCATGATCTTGCAGGATATGAACGAACGGGCTGGCGTCGCTGTGCTTCCAGGTATTCGCCAACGCATCCAGCAAATGCTCGCCCGGATCGCCGCCGAGAACGTCTCCGGCCTGCTCAGCCCATTGGCCTAAAATCAGCCCGGTTTCAGCGTGGCACGATGCAGAATCCGCGTTGTATTCATAAACTTTAAGCCCGCGCTCATCCATACAAAAATCAAGACGACCGGTGATCATATGATGACGACGGCGCTGCCAAGACAGGCGCAGACGCGGCCACAGCGCTTCAGGGATATCAAACAGCGCCAGCAGATTGTCATCTTTCAGCACTTTATCCGTAGCATGCAGATACATCAGATGCAGCTCATTGGTGGCACGAATAAGTTCTTGTTCTGCGCTACGTGAGATTGTGAAATAGCGGTAAGGATCGGCGTTCAACGTATGGCCGCCGTTGGCCTGCACGTAGGTATGCTGCAACGGATCCTGCTCGTTCAACCACGCGCCGCTAAACTGGCCGCGATTTTCTACGCGCTCGCTGTGGATAGCCAGATACGGCGCAGGGATCTGCGGCTGCGGCAGGCTAAAACTATCGTCAGCGGTTGGGATCATCCAACCCAATATTTCGGTGTCGTCGAACGTATCCTGAATCACGTATTTGCCGTCTTGGCACACCAGCGGCAATTCACGCGTCCACTGCTGGCCTGCGGGCAACGCGTGATGGATCACGTTCTGCTCAGCCACGCGGATGCGGTCTTCCAACACTTGGGTGATAATCGCGACGTGCCCCGTATGCTCAAACTCACCGCCCTGCTGCCAAATCAGCAAAGAACCCGCAACGGGCAAGCGCTCGCAGCCGTTGGCAAATGCCTGCAACGGCAGAATATTATCGTTCACGACCTGACGCAGATAGCGCAGCGAAAAAATATCGTAGGCCATGCGCACGTCGGTAAACACGGTGCCGTAGTTGAGATAAAGGAAGCGGCGGGCAAACTCGACGCACTGCCACTTATACCCCATGTACTCTTTGTCCAGATAGTGACGGAATGCGGCATCATCCATCTGATCAAGGTTTTCAAGGGAGTCATAATTCGAGGAGTAAATCGCTACGCCACCGGGGGCATAACCTAACAACGTACCGAAAGGGGCATGTTTTTCGAGCGTGTTCACACACATAGCGAGAGCCTTACGCGAATATCACTGTTGCAATAACAGTTGGGGAAAGATCTATCTTAAAACTTTTTCTAATGCGGATCACACTTCTCCGCGGGTTAAATGTTTTTGCGCTTTTTGGGCATCTCGGTGAAAGTCCAATATGAGTCGATATCGTCCCACGCCATGGGAAGGGGGAAAAAACAAAAGGCCGGATAAATCCAGCCAACCGTCAACGCCCTTCACCATTGCGTGCACTACAACTCAGGCCCCTTTCAACATATCAAAGACCACGCGGGCAAACCCTTTCGCCAACTCGGGATTAGAGAGGTATTGCATCATCATCTCCTGGTGAGCCTCATGGCTGTCTAACACCGCATCATCAATCGCTTTCGGGAAGTCACCCAGCATGGCTTGTTCTCGCGTGTTGTTGGCAATCTGCGTCATAACAGCCTGATTTTCAGACAGCTTATCGCGCACCGTAAAGGCATAGTTGATCATGTCTTTATCGCTGAGATTATCGGTAATAAATAGATCGTTCAGGCGCGCCAGAATATTCGACAAGAATTCTTCTTTCTTATCCTTCGGCTTAGCGGTGCCAATGTCGTTGCCCGGCTCGATTTTGTACTCTTCGGCGTCTTCCTGAAGCTTAAGATGCTGCTCGTGGATTTTCGATAAGCGGTAATGACTCATCTCCACGTTGCTTAAATCAATCTCATCTTCCTCAACGCGCTGCTCGTGCAGCAACGGACGCAGATGGCGAGCAAACAGGCTCAGCTTTTCCAAATCTTTGTCATCGTACTCAACGATTTGCGACATAAATTCGTAGAAACGCACAAAGCTGCCGAGATCCTTTTTGAAGATATCCAGTTTGTCTTTCTCTTGCTTACACTCTTTAAAACTGTTTTCGGCGTTGGTGATCAGCACCACATCGTTGGTTTTTTTCGTGCGCTCAAAGATCTCTTTGGCCAGCACGTAGGCATCGATTACCGAGGTATAGCGCTTCTTCCAGCGTTCAACCGCCGGTTTACAGATATTGCTAATCGCGGCGTTGGATTTGTTTTTCGTGAAGAAGGCTTCGCAGAACTGCTCCACTTCGTTCCATAGGAATATACCGCTGGTGCGCAGTTTCTGGAACAGTTCAAAGACCAGCTGTGGGTCGCTAACATCGGTCAGCTCAGCGGTTTGATAGTAAGGCTGGAACGCGGCCAGAATATCATCAGGCTCATTATAGAAATCGAGCACAAAAGTGCCTGACTGCGCTTTGCCCGGATAGGTTCGGTTCAGGCGCGAGAGCGTCTGTACGCACTCCACGCCGCCAAGCGCTTTGTCCACGTACATGGCACACAGCTTAGGCTGGTCAAAACCAGTCTGGAATTTATTCGCCACCAGCATGACCTGATAGTCTTCGCTATCAAAAGCTTTGCGCATATCTCGGCCTTTCAGCCCAGGGTTCATATTAATTTCAGTGAACTTCTGGTTCAGCAGCGCAAGGCTATTGTGATCGCTTTCAGCAAACTCAACTTCACCGGAAAATGCCACCATCGCATTAATCTTCTGGTAGTTGTTCTCGGCGATATATTTATCAAACGCCAGTTTGTAACGAACCGCCGCTTTGCGCGAACTGGTAACAACCATCGCTTTAGCCTGACCGCCCAACAAATGCATTACATGCTTGCGATAGTGTTCAACGATCACTTTTACTTTTTGAGCCACGTTATAATCGTGTAGCGTAACCCACTGATTAAGCTTTATTTTAGCTTTTTTGCTATCAACTTCCCGATCGGCATCTTCTAATTTTTGCAGAAGCTGATAGGCCACTTTGTAGTTGGTGTAGTTTTTCAGAACATCGAGAATAAAGCCTTCTTCAATCGCCTGACGCATTGAGTAAACATGGAAGGCTTCTGGCTTATTGGTCTTAGATGCCGGTTCGAGAGGGTTTGGACGCCGACCAAACAGCTCCAGCGTTTTGGCTTTCGGCGTGGCGGTAAACGCGTAGTAGTTTAGGTTACTGCTGCCTTTGCGGGCGGCGATAGTGGCATCCAGAATGTCTTCCGACGACAGCACCACGTCGTCATCCGCCTCTTCGGTCATCAACACTTCTTTAAGCTGACGCGCCGTAGAACCGCTTTGCGACGAATGCGCTTCGTCGGCAATCACTGCATATTTACGCTGTTTAAGGCTGACGCTGTTTTCGATAGCTTTCAGCACGAACGGGAAGGTTTGAATGGTGACGATAATAATCGGCTGTGAGTTTTCCAGCGCGCTGGCGAGCTTTTCTGATTTTGAGCCATCGCCTTCTTTATTATTAATGCGCCCAACCACGCCATCTGCGTGTTCAAACTGATAAATGGTGTCCTGCAACTGATCGTCCAGCACGGTACGGTCTGTTACCACAATCACCGAGTGGAACTGCTTCTCGCCTTTCTCATCATACAAGCGAGAAAGCTGATGGGCAGTCCAAGCAATAGAGTTAGATTTACCGGAACCGGCGCTGTGTTGAATCAGATATTTATGGCCGGTGCCTTCGACCGTAGCGGCGCTAATCAGCTTACTCACCACGTCCCACTGATGATAGCGTGGGAAAATCAGGCTTTCTTTTTTGCCTTTCAGCCCATTCCACTCTTCTTTCTCTACAATTTGCAGATGCACAAAACTGGCAAGAATTTTCAGTAGATTGTCGGGAAGCAGGACTTCATTCCACAAATAACTGGTGGCGTATTCGTTTTCATTTTCGGGAATATCGTTCCCCGCGCCGCCCTCTTTGGTGCCTTTGTTAAACGGCAGAAAGAAGGTGTCATCCCCCGCCAGTTTGGTGGCCATAAACACTTCATACTGACTCACGGCAAAGTGCACCAGCGCGCCACGTTTGAAGGTGAGCAGCGGTTCAGGTTTGTTGGTAACAGGGTCTTTGGGCAAACGCGTTTTTTTATATTGTTTGATCGCGTTGTGTACCGCCTGTTTGAACTCAGACTTCAGCTCCAGTGTGGCAATCGGCAGGCCGTTAATAAACAGCACCAGATCGATGCGCCATTTCTTGGCGGTTAATCCGGTTTCATCAAGTGCTGCTTTAGTGGCATAGGGGCTGTAAACCAGCTCCGGCACAATGCGGTAGATATTCTGTCGATAGCGTTTGAGCGTTTCTGGATTGAGATTGTGCTCGGGCATAAACTGGCACAATGAAAACCGTGCGTTATGGCTTTTAATTCCGTGGCGCAGCACGCCCAACGTGCCGTATGTGCGCGACAGCTGATCGGTGGCGTTGTTGTCGGCTTTTTTAAGTTGGGCCACCAGCGCATCAAGAAAATGGCGTTCGGTATCGGTGGGATAAATCTTCGCGAATTTGTCCCACTCCAGCCGCTGAGTTTTTCGTACAAAATCTACCGCATCTTGCGAGAACAAGGCACGTTCGCGGTCGTAGCCGCCTGGTTTGCCCACCGTCCAGCCTTTCGCTGCCATTTGAGCAATCATTTCATCTTGGAAAATCAGCTCTTTGGTGGTGTCCATACTCATGCGGTGACCTCCTGTGATACCTCAGCTTCGCAAGCATTAGGTGCAACCCAGTCGCGCACGTCGATTTTGCCGGTGACAGCGGCGGAGATAAGGGCGGTGCGGCGTTCTTGGAGTAAAGAAATCATGTCCTCTACTTTGCTAATAGAACTTTTAATATTCTCAATTTTATTAAATGCCCAAATGATTAATTCATTCTGTTCTTCAACTGGTGGGAATGCTGATTTTAAACCTCTGACATTATCCATTCCGATAGTTTTTATCGTAGCACCGAAAGTATAGCGTTCGAACTCTTCTTCCATTGCATAAAATACTAGAAGCAAGAACTCAGGAATAATGAACTTCTCATCACATAGCCAAGCAATCAAATGTTGAGACACTGCCATAGGTTGCGTTGTTATAGCACTAAGTCCAATAGATGCATCTCGTGTAAAAACAACAGCACGTGTTGGCAATAAATGAGCAGAGGAGTTAGCCATTCCTAGTTCACTAATTTTATAAAATGTATCTTCAATGTAATCTATGTTTTTCAGTTGTTTTGAGTCATTTAAAGAAACCCATGGGATATTACAATTAGTCCAGTACTCAGGTTTCGTTTTACTTGGAGTATGTCCACTTGCAATTTTTGCATAGTTCTTAATACGGCTTACACGCCAATGCTCCGGCACTTCCCCCAACCACTCAACACCAGAATCTTTCATCCGCACGTCAGGGTTCAGCCCTTTAGTGACGGCATGACTGATCACTGCCTGACGTTTTTCTTTTAGCAGTTCAATCAGTTGCTGCTGCTTCTCGATTAGGTTATCGATTTTTGCGGTTTCGTGATCGAGGAAATCAGCAATCAATACATCCTGTTTAGTGTGTGGTATAAGCACAGGGAAATTATTAATATTTTCCTGTGTCATTGTTGGCATTCCACTGCCAGTATTTGCGATTTCTATTTTTGCCTTTATTAAAGATGCATTAAACCAATATGCTAAAAATCTAGGTTCAATAACAACCTTTTTTATTAACGCCATTTGTGGGTTAATAGTCATAGGCTCAGTTAGAATCTTTATGATTGTAGATTTACCATACGTTGAACCCGTTTTTACGAGCAAAATATCATTTTCTGTAACAATAATTTCAGGGGATTCAAAATATTTCCCCCACCGAAGAAAAGTTTTCTTTTCTAAAGAAAATTTTTCATCAACAATGTTCGAAGGGCTTAAGACGATAGCACCTTCCCCTTCCCCGACAATATCATCAACCGTGTAGCCTCTAAATCCAATCCGACCATATATTGATGCAACATGCTTTAGACGAGAAACACCCCAACTTTCTGGAACCATCCCCAACCACTCAACCCCAGAATCCTTATACTCTGGATATGCCTTATATTTAGCCATCAGGAATGCACCTCCTGTAGCAGCTTCATAATTTCGGCGCTGACGGCATCCAGATCGGCGTCAATCTCTTCTAACGGGCGCGGCGGCTGGTAAACATAGAAATGGCGGTTAAACGGAATTTCATAGCCAACGATACCCACTTCACCGTCTTTAGCATCACGCTTATCGGCATTAATCCACGCATCGGCAACGTGCGGCAGCACTTCGGCTTTAAAATATTTCTCGATCAAATCGCTGGTTGCAACGGTTGGACTTAGCGGCACGTTTTCGTTATCACGCAACTCGCCGTCCTGCTCAAACTCCACCACTTTGCCTTTGTATTCAAATGCGCCGTACAGCGGCTGAGCAGCTTCTTTCAGCACCTTTTTCACCACCGGTTCAGCAGCCGGATTTTTGGTGGTGATGGCGTCGATAAACTGTTTGTTCTCTTTGGTATCCAGCTTAACGCCAGCGGTTTTGATGGCGCCTTTCAGCGTGAGTTGGAACTCATTGAAATCGTCGCTCACTAACGCTTTGCCACCCGCTTTAGCCCCCAGCGCCGTCTGGATCTGCTGTGCTTTTTCCATCAATGCACGTTGTGCCAGCCACACTTTGCTATCTAGCAGATCTTTGATTTGCTTCTCTTTCAGCTCAGCAAACTCCGCTTTGATAATGGCACGGGCTTCCACGGCGAGCTCTGAGAAATCACCGTAGTTATCGTTTTGCCACTGTGCGGAGAACTCTTCATACAAACGTTCCATCGGCGCATTCAGCGGTTTGGTGGCAAAACGCAGCGTGGCAATGGCTTCATCGGTAACCTGTGCAGACAAACGTAGCGGGCGTTCAATGGTCAGGCGGCGGTAGCCAAAATCGGTGCTGTTAAAGATTTTGCTGGCGAAGGTTTTCGGCGCTTCAGTTTTAGCGGTAGCAGATTGGCGGCCACGGTTAGATTTTTGCTCAGGTGCTTTCTCAAGCCCCAGCTCTTCAAGAGAGGTGGCATTCACCACGGCAAACTCACCAAAGGTGCGGGTGATAAGCTTGATGTCGTCTTCGCCCATCAGGTTACGCTTGGAGCCTAACGATTTGCGCATCTTGCCGCACAGGTTGGTGCCATCAATCAGTTGGACTTTACCTTTGCGCTCCGGCGCTTTTTTATTCGACAGGATCCACACATAGGTCGCAATGCCGGTGTTGTAGAACATGTCGGTCGGCAGCGCAACGATGCCTTCCAGCAAATCGGCTTCCAGAATATAACGGCGGATTTCGCTTTCACCACTTCCCGCACCGCCGGTAAACAGCGGAGA
>NZ_JAVXIQ010000012.1:0-128983 GCF_036648275.1 Hafnia sp.
AAGACTGGGGTTTTTTGCTATGGGGAATTTGAAAAATTTACCAAATAAATAACCGCTAACGCGGCTATTTCCCACCCAACATCACAAAAAACTCTGCAAGTGACCGATGATTTTTTCATTGGTTAGTTGGCTATTGAAGTCTTTATTTAACCAATATATAACAATTAACTTACATTGAAGCGAGTGGCGACACGACCACCGCACACTTTTACCTCTGTAGGGATATTGTTATGGCAGATACCACCCCGTCGCTGACGGAACGACAACCTGACGATCATGATACGCGTAAGCGTATATTGGCGATTGTTGGTGCATCATCAGGCAACCTCGTCGAATGGTTCGATTTTTACGTATATTCGTTTTGTGCGTTGTATTTTGCTCCCGTATTCTTCCCTAGTGGAGATTCCACTACTCAACTCCTACAAACCGCTGGCGTGTTTGCCGCAGGTTTTCTCATGCGCCCAATCGGTGGGTGGATGTTTGGCTATATTGCAGACAAACATGGCCGTCGGACATCAATGATGATTTCGGTCTGCATGATGTGTTGCGGATCGTTAGTAATCGCTTGCCTCCCAACGTATGCCGCAATAGGGAATTGGGCCCCGGCACTCCTATTACTTGCTAGATTATTCCAGGGGCTCTCCGTCGGCGGTGAGTATGGAACCAGTGCCACCTACATGAGTGAAGTTGCGGTAGAGGGTAAGCGCGGATTTTATGCATCGTTTCAATATGTCACGCTGATTGGCGGCCAACTGCTAGCCCTGCTGGTTTTAGTGGTCTTACAACAGACGCTGAGCACCGAAGAGCTACGCTCGTGGGGCTGGCGAGTCCCGTTTGTGCTTGGTGCGTTATTAGCGGTAGTTGCACTTTATCTGCGCCGTTCACTGCATGAGACATCAACTAAAGAAACCAGAACGCGTAAGGATGCGGGGACGTTGTCTGGATTATGGAATAACAAGAAAGCTTTTCTGATGGTGCTGGGTTTTACCGCGGGGGGCTCGCTGAGCTTCTATACGTTTACAACCTATATGCAGAAATATCTGGTCAACACCGCAGGTATGGATGCCAAAATGGCGAGTGGAATAATGACGGCTGCCTTGTTCGTCTTTATGTTGTTACAGCCTATTTTTGGCGGATTGTCAGATAAAGTTGGGCGTCGAAACTCAATGATCGCTTTTGGCGCTTTGGCTTCGTTGCTGACGGTACCCATACTCACGACGCTACAAGATGTGACGAATCCCTATCTTGCCTTTGTCCTCATTGTTGCTGCGCTAACGATTGTGAGCTTGTACACCTCAATCGGTGGACTGCTGAAGGCAGAAATGTTCCCGCCAGAGGTTCGTGCGTTAGGCGTTGGTCTTTCCTATGCCGTTGGTAATGCCTTGTTTGGTGGCTCGGCAGAATATGTTGCTCTATCGATGAAAGCGGCTGGCATTGAAACGGCCTTCTTCTGGTACGTTTCAGGTATGTGTTTTATGGCGATGCTGGTTTCATTGCTATTACATAAAAAGGGTCAAGAAATCAGGATGTAAGCATTACTGCTCGCAAAATGCAGGATGAAAGATTTTCAACTTCATCCTGCATGCTGTACAAGCTGGTGAAAACTCGTTATCGTCAGGCATCTAGAAGTCTAAACGTTTATATGGATGCTTTCTTAACAGAGTCTAGGAGCTAGCGATTATGCCAATCAGGGTGCCAGATGAATTACCTGCCGTAAGCTTTTTGCGGAATGAAAATGTCTTTGTCATGCCCTCTTCACGAGCGGCAACACAGGAGATCCGCCCGCTTAAAGTTTTGGTACTCAATCTGATGCCTAAAAAGATCGAGACGGAAAATCAATTTCTTCGATTACTTTCCAATTCGCCTCTGCAAATTGACATACAGTTGCTGCGCATTGATAGCCGTGAGTCAAAAAATACGCCAGCCGAGCATCTGGATAATTTCTACTGTAATTTCGAAGACATTAAAGACCAGAATTTTGATGGGCTGATTGTCACAGGTGCACCTCTCGGCCTGGTCGATTTTTGTGACGTAGCGTATTGGCCGCAGATTGAACAAATTGTTCACTGGGCTAAAGAGCATGTGACCTCTACGCTGTTTGTATGCTGGGCGGTTCAGGCTGCCTTAAACGTTCTCTATGGCATTCCTAAACTGACGCGTGAAACCAAGCTATCAGGTGTTTATCATCATCAAACGTTACAGCCGTTAGCGCTTTTGACCCGCGGTTTTGATGAGACTTTCTTGGCTCCGCATTCTCGCTATGCTGACTTCCCAACGGATGTGCTGCGAGAATATAGCGATCTCGATATTTTGGCTGAGTCTGAGCAGGCAGGTGCTTACCTATTTGCGACCAAAGATAAGCGAATGGCTTTTGTGACGGGGCATCCTGAGTATGATGCGCATACTTTGTCGGGAGAGTATTTCCGCGATGTTGCGGCTGGCTTATCTCCAGATGTACCTGTGAATTACTTCCCCGATGACAACCCTGAACATAGTCCCAAAGCGTCATGGCGTAGCCATGGGCACTTACTGTTTACTAACTGGTTGAACTACTATGTTTACCAGATAACGCCGTTTGACCTGCGTTATATGAACCCTACGCTGGAATAAGGCTACCTCACTAAGTATTTCCAACCTTTCCCTCGATGCTGCTGAATATCTGTTTAGCAGCATCCTCAAATTTTGTCTCCCCCTCAATTCTTTTTCTTAATTAACAGCCTATTGTATTTAAACAATCTAATGGAACCGGTTTTCTTCTTATTGTTATCAATATATTCATCTATCCATATGAAATTTAAAGAATATAAAAATAATTATAATAAAAATGGAAATTGTTTTTGATTTTAGTGAATCACTGTCTACGCTTTAATCTGTTGGTACGAAATTTAGTCGCTGATGAGAAGTGCAAAAGTGAGCTAAATGACAGGAGTGGGGTTCTGGTTGTACCCCTAGCAGAGGGCGGAGACAAACATATGACACAACAGATCGTTGATACTGAGCTGGAATTTACCCAGCAATTTGGCAATCAGGAGCAGCAGGTTCTTACCGAAGAGGCTATTGAGTTTTTAACTGACTTAGTCGCTCGATTTGCACCTCAACGCAAGCAGTTACTTGCTGCTCGTCAGGTGCAACAACAAAAAATAGATCGTGGTGAGCTGCCAGATTTTATTTCGGAAACTAATTCCATTAAAAATTCCGATTGGAAAATTCGCGGTATCCCTCGCGATCTCCAAGACCGTCGCGTTGAAATCACGGGGCCGGTCGAACGCAAAATGGTGATTAATGCGCTTAATGCGAACGTTAAAGTTTTTATGGCCGATTTTGAGGATTCACTTGCTCCAAACTGGAACAAGGTGATTGAGGGCCAAATTAACCTGCGTGATGCGGTGAATGGCACGATTAGCTTCACCAATGAAGCAGGAAAAATCTACCAGCTAAAACCGAATCCTGCGGTGCTGATTGCTCGTGTGCGTGGACTCCATCTGCCAGAAAAACATGTGACGTGGCAGGGTGAGTCTATCCCCGGTGGGCTGTTTGATTTTGCGCTCTACTTCTTCCACAACTACCAAGCACTCTTGGAAAAAGGCAGCGGTCCTTATTTCTATCTACCTAAAACGGAGTCTTACCATGAGACTGCGTGGTGGAGTGAGATCTTCAGCTTTACCGAAGATCGTTTTGATCTACCACGTGGAACAATTAAGGCCACTGTATTGATCGAAACCCTGCCTGCGGTATTCCAGATGGATGAGATCTTACATAGCCTGCGCGATCACATCGTTGGTTTGAACTGCGGTCGCTGGGATTACATCTTTAGCTATATCAAAACGCTGAAAAACCATAGCGACCGCGTTTTACCCGACCGTCAGTCCGTGACGATGGAAAAACCATTCTTAAGTGCTTATTCACGTTTGTTGATCAAAACCTGCCACAGACGCGGCGCTTTTGCGATGGGCGGAATGGCGGCATTTATCCCTAGCAAAGACGCTGAGCGCAATGCATGGGTGATGGATAAAGTCCGCGCAGATAAAGAGCTTGAAGCGAATAACGGCCATGACGGTACTTGGGTTGCACACCCTGGCTTAGCAGATGAAGTGATGCAGGTTTTTGGCCGCGTGCTGGGTGAGCGCAGTAATCAGCTTGAGGTAACGCGTTTACAGGATGAGCCAATCACCGCAGCGCAACTGTTGGAGCCTTGCCCTGGTGAACGCACCGAAGAGGGGATGCGTGCCAATATTCGCGTTGCTGTTCAATACATTGAGGCTTGGATTTCGGGTAATGGCTGCGTGCCCATCTACGGCTTGATGGAGGATGCGGCTACGGCGGAGATCTCTCGTACATCAATCTGGCAGTGGATCCACCACGGGAAAACGCTGAGCAATGGCCAGCAGGTGACTCCAGATCTGTTCCGTCAGTTACTGAAAGAAGAAATGCAGGTTATTCGTCAAGAGCTTGGTGATACACGTTTCGACAGCGGTCGTTTTATTGAGGCTGCCAGTCTGATGGAACGTATTACAACCAGCAGTGAGCTGATCGATTTCCTGACACTACCAGGTTATGAACTGTTGAATTAAGCACGAAAACTAACCCTACACCGAAACCATAAAATAGAGAAAAAAGCCAAGGAGCGCTTGCCATGTCTACCTCACGTAATCAGCAAATTCAGCAGTTGGAACAGGATTGGAAAACTAACCCGCGTTGGGAGGGCATTACTCGTCCTTACAGCGCAAATGACGTGGTTAATCTGCGTGGTTCGGTGAATCCAGAATGTACTTTAGCGCAAAAGGGCGCAGCTAAACTTTGGGAACTGCTGCATGGCGGTTCACGCAAAGGCTATGTTAACTGCCTCGGTGCATTAACCGGTGGTCAGGCATTACAGCAGGCAAAAGCCGGTGTCGAAGCCATTTATCTCTCTGGCTGGCAGGTGGCGGCGGATGCCAACTTGGCATCCAGCATGTATCCGGATCAATCGCTGTATCCTGTTAATTCAGTGCCAGCGGTAGTTGAACGTATCAATAATTCATTCCGTCGCGCAGACCAAATCCAATGGTCGAACGGCGTGGAGCCGGGTGATAGCAAATTTACCGATTACTTCTTACCGATTGTTGCCGACGCTGAAGCCGGTTTTGGTGGCGTATTGAATGCGTTTGAATTAATGAAATCGATGATTGAAGCGGGTGCTGGCGGAGTTCACTTCGAAGACCAACTGGCATCGGTGAAAAAATGCGGCCATATGGGCGGCAAAGTACTGGTTCCTACGCAGGAAGCGATTCAAAAATTAGTCGCCGCGCGTTTAGCCGCAGACGTATTGGGTGTTCCAACTCTGGTGATTGCCCGTACCGATGCCGATGCTGCCGATCTGATCACATCAGATTGCGATAGCTACGACAGTGCTTTTGTCACCGGTGAGCGTACCGTTGAAGGCTTTTTCCGTACTCATGCGGGCATCGAGCAGGCTATCAGCCGTGGCCTCGCCTACGCGCCTTATGCCGATTTAGTCTGGTGCGAAACGTCTACGCCAGACTTAGAGGCGGCGAAGCGCTTTGCGGATGCGATTCACGCTCAGTATCCGGGCAAGCTGCTGGCTTATAACTGTTCACCGTCCTTTAACTGGAAAAAGAACCTCGACGATCAGACTATCGCGCGCTTCCAAGATGAGCTTTCTGCGATGGGCTATAAATACCAGTTCATCACGCTGGCAGGCATTCACAGCATGTGGTTCAACATGTTCGATCTGGCGCACGCGTACGCCAATGGAGAGGGCATGAAACATTACGTTGAGAAAGTGCAGGAGCGTGAATTTGCGGCACAAAAACAGGGTTATACCTTTGCCTCTCATCAACAGGAAGTGGGCACCGGATACTTTGATAAAGTGACGAATGTGATTCAGGGCGGCACATCATCGGTAACGGCTTTGACCGGATCTACCGAAGAGCAGCAGTTCTAAAAACGCGGGTAAGCATGAACGCTAAAACGGGCAGGGCAATGCGCTCTGCCCGTTTTGTCTGAGAGTCAGCGAGGTGACCGAGATGGCTATTGGTATGGAACAACTGATTGCGCAGACGATCTTGCAGGGCTTTGATGCTCAGTATGGTCGTTTTCTCGAAGTGACCGCTGGAGCCCAACAGCGCTTTGAGAAAGCTAACTGGGGCGCTGTTCAGCTGGCGATGAAAAAACGTATTCACCTTTACGATCATCATGTGGGGCTGGTGGTGGAGCAGCTACGCAGGATGACGGGGCCTTTGTGCCATGATGCTGAATTCTTGGCTCGAGTGAAGACGGTCTACACCGACATGCTGCCTGAATATCCGCGTTTTGAAATTGCCGAAAGTTTTTTTAACTCCGTGTACTGTCGCTTATTCAATCATCGTGAGCTCACCCCAGATAAGCTATTTGTTTTTAGCTCACAGCCTGAACGTCATTGGCGCGAATTTCCCCGCCCATTAGCCAGAACCTTTAAGCCTGAGGCGGGTTGGCATGCGCTAATCAATGATTTACTCGGTGAACTCCCACTTCGATTACCGTGGGAAGATCGCGCCCGCGATGTGGACTATATCGTCAGCCATTTAGAAAGTACCTTTGGTGAAAATACGCTGAATCACAGCCGCCTACAGGTAGCCAATGAGCTGTTTTATCGCAATAAAGCGGCTTGGCTGGTGGGGAAACTGCACACGCCAGAAGGCACTTACCCCTTTCTGCTGCCGATTCATCATAACGAACAAGGTGCGCTGTTTGTCGATACCTGCTTAACGCGTTTAGATGAGGCCAGCATTGTTTTTGGTTTCGCTCGTTCGTACTTCATGGTGTATGCACCTTTGCCCGCCGCGCTGGTTGACTGGCTGCGCGAGATTTTACCGGGGAAAACAACCGCTGAGCTATATATGGCGATTGGCTGCCAAAAGCATGGGAAAACTGAATATTACCGCGAGTATTTAAAGCATCTTGCAGAATCCAAAGAGCAATTCATTATTGCTCCAGGCATTCGAGGAATGGTGATGCTGGTTTTCACTCTGCCTTCGTTTGACCGCGTATTTAAGATCATCAAAGATAAGTTTGCGCCGCAAAAAGAGGTCGATCCTGCACGGGTTCAAGCCTGCTACCAGCTGGTTAAGGAACACGATCGCGTTGGACGCATGGCTGATACTCAAGAATATGAAAACTTTGTGATTGAGAAGTGGCGAATCAGCCCTGAGCTGATGGCGGAATTACAAAGGGAAGTTCCTGAGAAACTGGAAGATTTAGGCGATCGTATCGTGATCCGTCATCTGTATATTGAGCGTCGCATGATTCCGCTCAATATTTATCTGGAGCAGGCCGATGAGCGCCAGTTACATGACGCAATTGAAGAATATGGCAATGCGATCAAGCAGCTGGCAGCGGCGAACATTTTCCCCGGCGATATGCTGTTTAAAAACTTTGGCGTGACCCGACATGGGCGAGTGGTGTTTTATGATTATGACGAAATTTGTTATATGACCGAGGTTAACTTCCGCGATATTCCACCGCCACGTTATCCCGAAGACGAAATGGCTAGCGAGCCATGGTATAGCGTGTCGCCTAACGATGTATTCCCTGAAGAATTTCAGCATTTTTTATGTGGTGATGTGCGTATCAGAACGTTGTTTGCCGAAATGCACGGTGATTTATTTACTGCAAACTATTGGCGTAGTTTGCAGCAGCGGATCAGCAATGGTGTGGTTGATGATGTCTTTGCCTATCGACGCAAGCGCCGATTTGCACAGCGTTAATCAGTTTGGGCTGCGCAATGTGCAAGGCACCGTAATGTGCTTGCCGGGCTGTGGCGAGTTTTGCAGGGAGAGTAACTGTTGTACCGCCATTCGTCCGCCTTCGGCATAGCCTAAGTCGACTGAAAAGGTTTTGGGATACAAGAACTCTAGCAGCGAGTTATTCCCCATACCGCAGACGATTACATCGTTTTTCGACCGCTCCTGTAAGTACTTACTTACGCCGAGAGCAATGGTATCTGACGCGCAGATGATTGCGGTAGTATCCTCAGAGATAACCTGCTGAGCCAACTGATATCCACTCTGAAAGGTAAGCTCTCCGAGCGCGGCACAAGGCGCTATCTGGTGCTTTTTGCAGAGCGCGTGATAGGTGTCGTAACGACGTCCGCCCGTGGTGGCATCTGAAAGTTTGACCCCAACGAAAGCGATATGCTGATGTTTTTTGGCGATTAGCGCGTTCATCAGCAAGGTGACTGCGCCGCTATCGTCATAACGTACCGAGGTCAGCTGTTCATACTCCCATGCCAGAACAACGATCTTCTCCCGCCACGGCAGCAGCATCGATTCATCCAGACCGGTAAAGCCGAACAGCAAAATGCCATCAACGTGGCGACGCGATAGAACGGTTAAATGTTCCCGCACTCGTTCTGGCTCAAACTGGCTTTCTAACAAAATAGGATCGTAGCCTTGGGCATACAACAGGGGAAGCATGGCGCGCACGGCCTGATTTTCAGCATTGGAATCTAGACGCGAAACAATAATGGCGACGACTTTATCCGTTTGGCCGCGCATGGCTCGAGCCGATTTTGATGGGGCAAAGTTATGTTGATTGATGATCTCTTCTATCCGCGCACGCGTTTCAGGCTTAACGCCTGATTCTTTATTGATTACGCGGGAGACAGTGGATTTTCCCACGCCGCTGAGGCGAGCAATATCTTTAATCGTCAATCGTTCGGACATAACGTAACGCCACGCAGAGTCAGTGATAAGAATGCTATTGTTGTGGGTAAAAGCCACTAAGGCAAGTCCCAGTCATGAACTTTACCGTGGCTCATTCAGGGGACGATGGGAGTGATAACAGGCCAATCTTAAATATCCCTCTCTTTTACGCGTGCAAATGCGTATAATCGCCGCCCTGATATTGATGCTTTGTTAACCACCCGAATCGTTAACGGCACAACGTAATGCAGTTCCGCTTCAGCGCAAACTTCCCCAGATAAATAGAAAAGAGTGATGTCATGAGTAGTATCAGCCTGATCCAGCCAGAACGTGATTTGTTCTCCTACACGCCCTATTGGGCAGAGTGCTACGGCACGGCCCCGTTCTTACCGATGTCGCGTGAGGAAATGGATACTCTCGGCTGGGATAGCTGTGACGTCATTCTCGTTACCGGTGATGCTTACGTTGACCATCCAAGTTTTGGGATGGCAATCGTTGGTCGTATGCTGGAAGCTCAGGGTTTTCGCGTGGGGATCATTGCGCAACCGGACTGGACCAGCAAAGCGGATTTCATGCGTTTGGGGAAACCGAACCTGTTTTATGGCGTCACCGCCGGTAACATGGATTCGATGATTAACCGCTATACCGCCGATCGCAAACTGCGTCACGACGATGCCTACACGCCAAACAATGAAAGCGGCAAACGCCCAGATCGTGCAACGCTGGTTTATACCCAACGCTGCAAAGAAGCGTTCAGCGATGTTCCGGTGATTTTAGGTGGGATTGAAGCCAGCCTGCGCCGTATTGCTCATTACGACTATTGGTCTGATACCGTGCGCCGTTCGGTGCTGGTGGACTCTAAAGCCGATATGCTGATGTATGGCAACGGCGAACGTCCACTGGTTGAAGTGGCACATCGTTTAGCCTCAGGTGAGCCGATTGCTAGCATTATCGACGTGCGTAATACCGCGGTCATGCGCAAAGAGGCGTTGCCGGGCTGGAGCGGCGTGGACTCCACGCGCTTAGACAAACCGGGTCGTATCGAACCGATTCCCAACCCTTACGGCGACGATTTGGCCTGTGCGCCAGATGCCGATAAGAAGAAAGACGATAGCGTACAAACCATCACCGTGCGTGCGCCGAAGCCTAAGCCGTGGGAAAAAACCTACGTGCTGCTGCCGTCTTATGAAAAAGTTAAAAATGACAAAGTGCTGTACGCACACACATCACGCATTTTGCATCATGAAACCAACCCCGGCTGCGCGCGCGCTTTGATGCAAAAACATGGCGATCGCTATATTTGGATTAACCCTCCGGCGATCCCATTGAGCACGGAAGAAATGGACAGCGTGTTTGCGCTGCCTTACCAGCGTGTTCCTCATCCAGTCTACGGCAGCGCCCGAATTCCTGCCTATGAGATGATCCGTTTCTCCATCAACATCATGCGCGGTTGCTACGGCGGCTGCTCATTCTGTTCGATTACCGAACATGAAGGCCGTATTATTCAGAGCCGTTCAGAAGACTCAATCATTCGAGAAATCGAAGAGATCCGTGACAAAGTCCCTGGCTTTACCGGCGTGATTTCCGATTTAGGTGGCCCAACGGCCAACATGTATATGTTGCGCTGCCAGTCACCGCGTGCTGAGCAAACTTGCCGCCGTGCATCCTGTGTTTACCCTGAGATTTGTCAGCACATGGACACCAACCATGAGCCGACCATCAAGCTGTATCGTCGTGCGCGCGATCTGGACGGCGTGAAGAAAATCCTCATTGCCTCTGGGGTTCGTTATGATCTGGCGGTTGAAGATCCGCGTTATATCAAAGAGCTGGCAACCCATCACGTGGGGGGCTACCTGAAGATTGCGCCAGAGCATACCGAAGAAGGGCCACTGTCTAAGATGATGAAGCCGGGCATGGGAAGTTATCATCGCTTTAAAGAGCTGTTTGATACTTATTCCAAGCAGGCTGGCAAAGAACAGTATTTGATCCCGTATTTCATTTCAGCCCATCCGGGAACGCGAGATGAGGATATGGTCAACTTAGCGCTATGGCTGAAGAAAAACCGTTTCCGTTTGGATCAGGTGCAAAACTTCTATCCGTCGCCGTTGGCGAATTCCACCACGATGTACCACACGGGTAAAAACCCGCTGGGTAAAGTCGATTATAAAAGCGAAGACGTTGTGGTGCCGAAAGGCGATCGCCAGCGCCGCTTACACAAAGCGCTGCTGCGCTATCACGATCCAGCTAACTGGCCGCTGATCCGTGGTGCGTTGGAAGAGATGGGTATGAAGCATTTGATCGGCTCACGCCGTGAATGCTTAGTACCGGCTCCAACGCTTGAAGAACAGCGCGAAGCGCGTCGTGGATACCAGAAAAATATGCGTCCAGCGATGACTAAGCATACCGGTGCGCCGGCGAAGCCTGAACAGCGCGGTGCGAAACCTAAAACGATTCGCGGTGAAGCGCCATCAGCGGAGCGCAATGGAAAAGTACATGATAAGGCTTCTCCGATGGGCAAGCCTGTTAAAGGCAAGCCACAAGCGGCTAAACCAATGGCACATACGCCAGCAGGGAAACCCGCTGCGAAGCCATCAGGGCGTAAGGCACCTCGAGTGACCAAAGGTAAATAACGATAAAAAATCCCCGTGCGGTGTTACGCAGTTCGTTTAAAAGCACCGCTCGTTTAAAAGATCGAGATACACGGGTCTACCACACCGCGGGGCGCTCCGGCGGCTTACGCCGCTACGACCCCATCGGTGTGCTCCCCCTAAAATCGAGCTTTGGTGAGCGGCGTTACCGCACCGCGGGGATTTTTTAGCGATTAATCAAAGCTTTTCAAACGTATCAGGATCAGGGCCCAGACGTTTACCGCTATCGAGCTTAGCAATCAGGCTCAGCTCATCTTTATCCAATCGAAAATCAAATACCCCAAAGTTTTCCTGAATGCGTTTTGGCGTGACGGATTTAGGGATCACAATCAATCCCGAATCCAAGTGCCAGCGAATAACAATCTGAGCCGGAGTTTTCTCATATTTCCGCGCCAGTTTATGAATGATTTCAGTATCAAAAACGCCTTCACCGCCTTGCGCCAGCGGGCTCCAAGACTCGGTGGCAATGTGATGTGTGGCATTCCATGCGTGCATGGGTTTTTGCTGCATCAAAGGATGAAGCTCAATCTGGTTCACGGTGGGTGAAACGCCCGTTTCATCGATCAGGCGCTGTAGGTGTGGAATATTAAAATTACACACGCCGATGCTCTTGATCAGCCCTTGATTCTTGAGTTCAATCAAAGATTTCCATGCGGTGACGTATTTATCCTGTGCAGGAGCAGGCCAATGAATCAGATACAGATCGATGTAATCCAACCGCAGCTTTTTCAGGCTTTCTTCCAGCGCCTTCGCTGCATTATCTTGGTCTGTGTTCCATAATTTAGTGGTGATGAAAAGCTCATCGCGAGCAATTGACGAGTTTGCTAACGCTTTGCCGACGCCTTCTTCATTAGCATAAATGGCCGCAGTATCGATTGAGCGATACCCTGTCTCTAACGCCGTTTCGATAGCGGTGATGACTTGCTCATTCGAGGCCTGCCATACGCCTAAACCGAGCTGTGGCATAGTATTTCCGTCGCTCAGCTTGATAAGAGGTTGTGTGGACATCGTTTTCTCCTTCAGTTGGAGAGGCCAAACAGCAGCCCCATCCGTTCCATACCCGTCATACTTCAAGCTGCATTTTTGTTGGCTGCGCTTAACTTGCCTCCTCAAGGCAACTCAAATTATTTTGGGCATGATGAAACATATCCTTTAAGCCTAGCCCAAAAAGATCGGTATGGACTAAGTAATTGGCTATAGCTTTCTGACATGCGACAAGGTTATTGTGTTGTTAAAGCCATTTTTACCCCCGTGATTTCAAGGAGAGCACCCGTGTTTCAGCATGTAGACGCCTATGCAGGCGATCCGATTCTCTCGCTGATGGATACCTACAAACAGGATCCTCGAGCCGATAAAGTTAATCTCAGTATCGGTCTGTACTATGACGAAAAGGGAACTATTCCTCAGTTGAAAGCCGTTGCTGCTGCGGAAGAAATCCTGAATGCTCGCGAGGGTGCTGCGTCGTTGTATCTGCCGATGGAAGGATTGGCGCCGTACCGTAGTGCGATCCAAAGCCTATTGTTCGGTGATACACATCCGATGGTTGCTCAAAAGCGAATTGCTACGGTGCAAACCATTGGTGGTTCCGGTGCGCTGAAAGTTGGGGCTGACTTTTTAAAACATTATTTCCCTGATTCTGAGGTGTGGGTCAGCGATCCAACGTGGGAAAACCATATTGCGATCTTCTCGGGTGCGGGTTTCAAAGTGCATCAGTACCCTTATTTCGACCCTGAAACGCTGGGTGTGAACTTTGATGCGATGCTCAACACGCTCAATCAGTTGCCTGCGCGTAGCATTGTGTTAATGCATCCTTGCTGTCACAACCCAACGGGCTCAGATCTCAGCAATGAGCAATGGGATCGCGTGATTGAAATTGCAAAAGCGCGTGAACTGATTCCATTCCTCGATATTGCTTATCAAGGTTTTGGTGCAGGTATGGAAGAGGACGCCTATGCTATCCGCGCCATGGCGCAGGCAGAGTTGCCTTGCCTCGTGAGTAACTCGTTTTCGAAAATTTTCTCGCTCTACGGTGAACGCGTTGGTGGGCTATCCGTCGTGTGTGAAAGCGAAGAAGCAGCAAGTCGGGTATTAGGCCAGTTAAAAGCGACCGTGCGTCGCATTTACTCCAGCCCGCCTAACTTTGGCGCACAGGTTGTGGCAACGGTGCTTAACGATCCGAAGCTTAAAGCCTTATGGCTAGAAGAAGTTGAAAGTATGCGCCTGCGCATTATCGAAATGCGCCGCACGCTGGTGGATGGTTTGAAAACCGTATTACCACAGCGCAACTTTGACTATCTGATGTCGCAGCGCGGCATGTTTAGCTATACCGGCCTCAGCGCTCAGCAGGTAGATCGGCTGCGCGCAGAGTTTGGCGTATATCTGATCGCCAGCGGTCGCATGTGCGTAGCGGGAATGAATCACGCTAATGCGCAGCGCGTTGCCCAGTCATTTGCTGCCGTTTAATTCCTATCGTTAATGAAGCTCCCGATATTTTCGGGAGCTTTTTTATTTCTTATCTCCAGCAGAGTCCCACGGAAAACAGCGATGCCGACTGTGAGACAGATCTCGTTGTAATTTAAATAGCAGATACTGATGGATCACTCAAAATCGATAATGAGTGTCCATGCAAACAAAAGTTAGCACTTTATAAGAAAAGTCCCATCTCTATGATTTTTAATATTTATTAAAAGGATAAAATTCTGCATTATTTTTAATGATTTGTTTTTGTGGTTATTAGGTTTAAATCGAGTAGCTGATAGCTTGATATTGCTCACAAAATAATGAATGAAAACACATTCATTCTAATTACGATCGCCTTCCCAATTCCATCTTAAACTTCTAAATCCCACTTTACTGTTTTTCAATGGCAGATTAAAACAAACGCATGTTTAAAAACAAACAAGTGTCCAATATGACTAGCCGAGAAAAGCAGATATTGCAGCTTCTGAGACGTGATCCTTTGATCCCACAGCAGGAAATTGCCGATGTTTTAGGTATTAGCCGCTCTGGTGTAGCAGGACATATTATGAACTTAATGAAGAAAGGATATATAAAAGGAAAAGGATATATATTGTCTGAGCACAGCTATGTTGTCACCGTGGGTTCTACGAATATGGATGTTTGTGGCTACTCATCCTCTAAATTAGTTTATGAAGATTCCAATCCAGGGAAAATAAAATGTACTCCCGGCGGCGTCGGCAGAAATATAGCGCAAAACATCGCCTTGTTAGGTCGAGAATGCCACTTAATATCCGTGGTGGGCGATGATTTTTACGGTGACACATTATTAGAACAA
Source organism: Hafnia sp. (assembly GCF_036648275.1). NCBI lineage: Bacteria > Pseudomonadati > Pseudomonadota > Gammaproteobacteria > Enterobacterales > Hafniaceae > Hafnia > Hafnia sp. The sequence goes on from NZ_JAVXIQ010000012.1 coordinate 14,625, forward strand.
GCTAAATTAGCCGGTGTTCATATTGATAGTTTCCATAAACTACATGGTGAAAGCACGTCGACCTATGTCTCGTTATTAGACGAAGGCGGTGAAATGCTGGTTGCGATTAATGATATGCGCATTTTAGAAAAACTGACGCCCGCATTATTAGCAACGTCAAAGGATCTTATTCAGCATGCCGGCGTATTGATCGTTGACTGCAATCTTACCGAAGATGCTTTGGCATGGTTATTTAGCCATGCAGGCAGCGTTCCAATATTTGTTGATACTGTATCTGCATTTAAAGCACCCAAAATCCGAAATTGGCTATCACATATTCATACCCTGAAGCCTAATCGCCTTGAGGCCGAAATCCTCAGTGGAATGACGATTACGGGCCCAAAAGATGCGCCTAAAGCGGCTAAATGGTTCCATGAACAAGGCGTACAGCGAATTGCGCTTAGCATGGGCGCGGCCGGTGTTTTTTACAGTGAGATTGATGGGCAAAGCGGCTGGTCGAGTCCTCTGCCAGTTAACATCGTCAATGTGACGGGGGCTGGCGATGCCATGATGGCCGGGCTGGCTAGCTGTTGGCTTGAAGATATGACGCTTGCCGAAAGTATCCGTTTTGCGCAGGGATGTTCCGCGTTAACCCTTTCCTCTGAATTTACTAATAACCCTAATCTGTCGAATGGCAGTGTTCAAAAACTGTTGGAATTACAATCATGAAAAATAACATTATGACCAATGAGTATCTGGATATTTCGCCGGAAGTTGCTGAGGCACTAGCCAATAACCGCCCAGTTGTGGCTTTAGAATCTACCATTATTTCCCATGGTATGCCTTACCCACAAAATGTCGAAACGGCATTGGAGGTTGAGCAGCAAATCCGTGAAAATGGTGCAGTACCTGCGACGATTGCGATTATTAACGGCCGTATGAAAGCCGGCTTATCCCGCGAAGAGATTGAGCTGCTCGGCAAAGAAGGTCACAACGTGGCAAAAGTGAGCCGCCGTGACTTGCCATTTATTGTTGCAGCAGGCAAAAACGGTGCAACAACCGTGGCTTCGACCATGATTATTGCTGAAATGGCCGGCATTCATGTCTTTGCCACTGGCGGTATCGGCGGGGTTCATCGCGGTGCTGAACAAACATTTGATATCTCTGCTGATTTACAAGAACTAGCAAAAACTAACGTGGCCGTGATCTGTGCTGGGGCCAAATCGATTCTGGATTTAGGGTTAACCACGGAATATCTTGAGACGCACGGTGTGCCGTTGATTGGCTATCAAACTCAGGTTCTACCCGCATTTTTCTGCCGTACTAGTCCGTTCTCCGTCAGCATTCAATTAGATGAGCCTGAGCAGATAGCGAAGGCAATGGCGACCAAGTGGCAGTCTGGTTTGGATGGTGGAATGGTGATTGCTAATCCGATCCCTGAACAATTCGCGATGCCTGAAGCTAAAATCAATGCGGCGATTGAGCAAGCCGTTCAGGAGGCGGTTGAACAGGGCGTTCATGGGAAAGATAGTACGCCATTCCTGCTGGCGAGAGTGGCTGAACTTACGGGGGGCGATAGCCTGCACTCCAATATCCAATTGGTATTTAATAATGCCAAACTAGCCGCTCAGATTGCATGTTGCTACCAGGAGACCGCAGCATAAAAATAGCGTTACTCCTTAAGTTTTATCCTGATATTAACAACTAAATAAAACGCCAACCTGAAAGGTGGATGGGCTTTTACGCTTATCCTCTTTCAGGTATATATCCATCATACTTCAAACTGTATTTTGTTGGTTACGTTCGTGCACCCGAATCACTTACTTGAGTAAGCTCATCGGGATTTACTTACTTTCCGCCTCAATGCAACTCGAATTACTTTGGATATGGCTGCATATATCGAAGGGACGGATTTATGGACTTATTACGCAGCTTGTTTGGTATTGGTATACTTCTTTTAATCGCTTTTATTTTTTCTAATAATAGAAGGAAGATTAAAGTAAGAACAGTTGGTGCAGCACTTTTATTACAGGTTTTTCTGGGTGCGGTGATGCTTTATGTACCTGCGGGCAAATGGTTGGTTAACGCCATTGCAAGTGGGGTTAATAAGGTTATTTCATACAGCGATGCTGGTAGTTCATTTATTTTTGGTGGCCTAGTTGGCCCAAAAATGAATGTATTATTTGATGGTGCAGGTTTTGTTTTCGCATTCCATGTATTACCCGCAATTATTTTTATTACCTCGCTGATCTCGATTCTTTATTATATCGGCGTGATGGGCTGGGTTATTAATATTCTTGGTTATGTATTCCAGAAAATGATGCGAGTGAGCAAAGTAGAGGCGTTTGCAGCGGTCACCACGATATTTCTTGGGCAAAACGAACTCCCCGCGGTGCTCAAACCATTTATTAGCAAAATGAACCGCAACGAACTTTTTACGGTCATTTGTAGTGGAATGGCGTCAATTGCAGGTTCTATGCTGGTGGGGTATGCAGGCTTAGGCGTGCCCATTGAGTACTTGTTGGCTGCATCATTGATGGCGATTCCTGGTGGGATCTTGTTTGCGCGTATGCTCAGCCCCGCCACAGAGGAGTCACAGGTTGAGTTTAGCCAGATGTCATTCAGCGATAAGCGCCCCGCGAGTGTTATTGAAGCGGCGGCCAGCGGTGCGATGTTAGGTCTTAAGATCGCCGTCGGCGTGGCGACGGTGGTCATGGCGTTTGTTGCATTAATTGCGTTGATTAACGGCATCATTGGTGGCGTCGGTGGGTTGTTTGGTTGGTCAGGTGTCAGTTTGGAAAGTCTGCTGGGCTATATCTTCTCTCCGTTGGCATACATCATGGGCGTGAGCTGGGATAACTCTGCACTGGCTGGTGGTTTGATTGGGCAGAAACTCGCCATTAACGAGTTTGTCGCGTATGTGAATTTCTCTCCTTATCTCAAGGATGCCGCAGGTGCTTTAGATCCAAAAACAATTGCCGTTATCTCTTTTGCACTCTGTGGTTTTGCTAACTTCGGTTCAATTGCGGTGGTGGTGGGGGCGTTTAGCGCCGTCGCTCCAGAACGTGCATCGGATATTGCTCGTTTAGGGTTACGCGCTTTGCTTGCGGCGACGCTCTCAAACTTGATGAGCGCAACGATTGCTGGGCTGTTTATCGGACTTGGAGCATTAGCGATAGCGTCATGATGACAAAAGACATGCGATTGTTGCTTTGTCTTGCGCTAAGTACCGGCATTTTATCTGGTATTTGGGCATGGCTGGCCGAACAGTTGGTGCTTATGAGCTGGATTGGCTTTTTAGGCTGTACGACCTATTTTGCTATTCCTAGCAAAGGGCTGCTGGGTTTATGTCGTGGTCTAGCGGCTAATGTGAGTGGCGCAAGCTGGGCTTCGATGGCGATGGCACTGACTGCCTCGACCGATTTTAGCTATTCGGCAGTCATTACCGGGGCGATATCTTTCATGATGTGCGCCCAATCTCGGTTTCGCGTGCTTTGCTTTGTTCCCGGCAGTTTTATCGGCGCCTGTGCGCTGTTTGGCTCGCAGTCCGAGTGGCTATCGGTGGTTTTGGCGCTGTGCCTAGGAGGAATATTTGGTTTCCTGATGCAAAGCAGCGGAACATGGATGGCAAATCGTTGGCAGATGAGTTTAACTAATTAATATTCAATAAGTTGATTAAGATTTCTATAGCCCATGTAGCAAAAGCACATGGGCTTTTTTACGCGTTTTTTATGTCGAGAAAAATTGGCTGCTGCAAACTATCTGTCTGGGGCGTAGGCTAAATAGGTCTTTACATAACTTTTGACGCTCAAAAGTTGCCGACTATTGTACAAAGAATATACTAGTTAAGGACGTCTGAAGATGTGGTATCAGCACACTATTGTTTTGCATGCAAAGCCGCGTGGTTTCCATCTGGTCACCGATGAAATTATCGAGAAACTCCCACAGTTAGCCTCTGTCGAGGTCGGGATATTGCATCTGCTGCTGCAGCACACCTCCGCGTCGTTAACCCTCAACGAAAACTGTGATCCCACTGTCCGTTACGATATGGAGCAACACTTCATGCGAACGGTCCCCGAAGATGCTCCCTATGAGCACGACTATGAAGGCGACGATGATATGCCTGCGCATATTAAGTCTTCGCTGTTAGGGGCCTCCCTAACGTTACCGATATGTCGGGGAAAGCTACAGTTGGGAACCTGGCAGGGGATATGGTTTGGCGAACACCGCGTGCACGGCGGTACACGCCGGATCGTCGCAACTATACAAGGGGATATTGTTCATGAATAATTCGGCATTTTTGCAATACTGCATGGCTAAACCGGGAGCAGAGCAAAGCGTTCAAAATCGTTGGCGAGCCAATCAGGTTAAAGTAGGCGGCGTGATGTTTGCGATGGTAGATCATGTTGAAGGTCGTCCAGCCGTAGCGCTCAAAATGAGCTGTGAGCAGGCAGCGCAACTGCGCAGCGAGCATAAAGATATCGTCCCAAGCCCTAACCTGAATAAAGCGCATTGGAGTACGATTTTCCTCGACGGCACCCTCAAGGATTCTTTGCTCTATAAACTGGTTGATGGCTCTTATTCTTTAGCGCTTAACCATATTGGTGAGCAAACTCGCCAAGGGCTGTAATCTCTTTTTATAATCGGTAAGCGGATAGCGAATGCCAAAATATAAAACGCCCCGATGAAGGTTCTCATCGGGGCGCATTAATTTCAGGCTTGTTATGTTTTCTATTTTTTATTAAGTAACGGTTTCAAGAACCTAGCAGTATGTGATTGCTTACACTCAGCCACCGTTTCCGGTGTGCCTGACACCAGAATCTGACCACCGCCGCCACCGCCTTCTGGCCCCAAATCAACGATCCAGTCAGCTGTTTTAATCACGTCCAAGTTATGCTCAATCACCACGATGGTGTTGCCCTGATCGCGTAATTGATGCAATACCGCCAGCAGTTGCTGAATATCAGCGAAATGCAGGCCGGTGGTTGGCTCGTCCAGAATATACAGCGTTTGGCCGGTTCCGCGTTTGGAGAGTTCGCGAGACAGCTTCACGCGCTGCGCTTCGCCGCCAGATAACGTGGTTGCTGACTGACCTAAGCGAATATAGGACAGGCCGACATCGATCAGCGTTTGCAGCTTACGCGCCAGCGCCGGAACCGCATCGAAGAACTCACGCGCTTCTTCAATCGTCATATCCAGCACTTCGTGGATGCTCTTGCCTTTGTACTTAATCTCCAGCGTTTCACGGTTATAACGCTTACCTTTACATTGATCGCAAGGTACGTAGATATCCGGTAAGAAATGCATTTCGACCTTGATAACCCCATCGCCTTGGCAGGCTTCGCAGCGTCCGCCTTTAACGTTAAAGCTAAAGCGTCCGGGGTTATAACCGCGCGCGCGTGATTCTGGAACGCCCGCAAACAACTCACGCACTGGCGTGAAAATGCCGGTATAGGTTGCTGGGTTTGAGCGTGGCGTACGGCCGATTGGGCTTTGGTCAATATCGATAACTTTATCGAAATGTTCCATTCCTTCCACCGCGCGATAAGGCGCAGGTTCCGCAAGCGTTGCACCGTTTAGCTGGGTTTGCGCAATCGGGAACAGGGTGTCGTTAATCAGCGTTGATTTACCGGAGCCAGAAACACCGGTGATACAGGTGAAAAGCCCCACAGGCAGCGTCAGCGTAACGTCCTTCAGGTTGTTTCCGCTGGCACCAATCAGCTTAAGTACTTTGGTGGCATCGGCAGGAACGCGTTCCGCAGGCACCGCGATTTCACGTTTACCGCTAAGGAACTGGCCGGTGAGTGATTCAGGCACCGCCATGATCTCATCTACTGAGCCTTGCGCAACCACTTCGCCGCCGTGTACGCCCGCGCCTGGGCCGATATCAATGACGTAATCTGCTGCGCGAATGGCATCTTCATCATGCTCCACCACAATCACGGTGTTACCCAGATTGCGCAGGTGGATCAAGGTTTCCAGAAGTCGCTCGTTGTCGCGCTGATGGAGGCCGATTGACGGCTCATCCAGTACGTACATAACCCCAACCAGACCTGCGCCGATCTGACTCGCCAAGCGAATGCGCTGCGCTTCACCGCCGGACAGTGTTTCGGCAGAGCGAGACAAGCTTAAATAGTTCAGGCCCACGTTAACCAAGAACTTCAGGCGGTCACCGATTTCCTTCAGGATTTTTTCGGCAATCTGCGCACGCTGGCCCTGTAGTTTAAGATCGCGGAAGAACGCCAGAGCATCGCCAATGCTAAGGTCTGAAATCACAGGCAGCGTAGTATTCTCAACGAATACATGACGTGCTTCTTCACGTAGACGCGTACCGTGGCACGATGCGCATGAACGGTTGCTGATAAATTTCGACAGCTCTTCGCGTACCGCAGAAGATTCCGTTTCTTTGTAGCGGCGCTCCATATTGTGCAATACGCCTTCAAACGGATGGTTGCGCACCGTAATGTCGCCGCGGTCGTTGATATATTTAAACTCAATCGACTCTTTGCCGGAGCCATACAGCACGGCTTTCTGCGTTTTAGCATCCAAGCTACCAAACGGCGCTTCCACATCAAAATGATAATGGTCTGCTAACGATTTCAGCATTTGGAAATAGTAGAAATTACGACGATCCCAGCCGCGAATAGCGCCACCGGCCAGTGACAGCTCGGCGTTTTGCACCACGCGATCGGGATCGAAATATTGCTGCACTCCCAAGCCATCACAGGTTGGGCAAGCGCCCGCCGGATTGTTAAACGAGAACAAACGTGGTTCAAGCTCACGCATGCTGTAGCCACAAATTGGGCAGGCAAAGTTAGCCGAGAACAGTAGCTCAGGCGCTTTGGCATCATCCATATCGGCAACAATGGCGCTGCCGCCAGACAGCTCTAACGCGGTTTCAAAGGATTCCGCTAAGCGTTGTGCCATGTCATCACGTACTTTAAAACGATCGACCACAACTTCGATGCTGTGTTTTTTCTGAAGCTCCAGCTTAGGAGGATCGGAAAGATCGCACACCTCGCCGTCGATACGGGCGCGGATGTAGCCTTGTGCCGCCAGATTTTCCAGCGTTTTAGTATGCTCACCTTTGCGATCTTTGACGATCGGTGCCAGCAACATCAGACGCTTACCTTCCGGCTGCGTCAGCACATTATCAACCATTTGGCTGACGGTTTGTGCGGCTAAGGGAACATCATGATCCGGGCAGCGAGGCTCACCAACGCGAGCAAACAGCAGGCGCAGATAATCATGGATTTCAGTGATTGTCCCCACGGTTGAACGCGGGTTATGCGAAGTAGATTTCTGCTCAATGGAAATTGCCGGAGACAGACCCTCAATGTGGTCAACGTCTGGCTTTTCCATCAAAGAAAGAAACTGACGCGCATAGGCAGACAACGATTCGACATATCGACGTTGTCCTTCAGCATACAGCGTATCAAACGCCAGAGAGGACTTACCTGAGCCTGACAAACCGGTCACAACAATCAGCTTGTCGCGAGGAATGATCAGATTGATATTTTTCAGGTTGTGGGTGCGAGCACCCCGTATTTCTATTTTATCCATTAACGACTTCCCGGATGAAGAACCCATCTCATTAGGCTTACCTACCGCAGTTTGCTGATAAATCGTACACAGCAGGCAACAGCGGAGTACCTATTGGGATAGGCTCTGGATAATCTTGGTCAGCGTGGTGTATTCGGACGGTAAAAATGCGCTGAGACCAGTAACGGCGCGGTCTGTTGCGATATTTAGCCAGTTTAGGAGTACACAACGATGCTTGAAACGATCAATTATGGCACAATAAAACCTGAATGAATATCCAGTATATGAATGCAAAATTGTTCTATGCTTAAACAATTAAGGAATCCACTTCACAGAAGCGAACAGTGATGCTGTTAGGGCTCTGGCGTGATAGAATTAACGGTTTAGACTACGCGCTATAATTATTTTTAGTGTGTACAAATTTACTTCATCAGGAGAATCGAAATGGCCAGCAGAGGCGTTAACAAAGTGATTCTTGTCGGGAATCTGGGTCAAGATCCAGAAGTCCGTTATATGCCGAATGGTGGTGCTGTAGCCAATATTACTCTGGCCACCTCCGAGACTTGGCGCGACAAGCAAACCGGCGAACAGAAAGAAAAAACCGAATGGCACCGTGTAGTGTTGTTTGGCAAGCTGGCAGAGGTTGCAGGTGAATATCTGCGCAAAGGTTCTCAGGTTTACATCGAAGGTGCTTTGCAGACCCGTAAATGGACCGATCAGGCTGGCGTTGAAAAATACACCACTGAAATCGTCGTAAACGTTGGCGGCACCATGCAAATGCTGGGTGGACGTCAAGGCGGCGGCGCTCCTATGGGCGGCGGTCAGGCACAAGGGCAGCAGGGCGGTTGGGGTCAGCCTCAGCAGCCACAGGGCAATCAGTTTAGCGGCGGTTCTCAGCCAGCGGCTCGTCCACAGAATGCACCGGCAGCCCAGCCACAAAGCAATGAACCTCCAATGGATTTCGATGACGATATTCCATTCTGATTTCTGTTAAGGAAATCAGCTCATAGCCCTGCATTGCGGGGCTTTTTTTTGAGCGGAAATCGAGAATTAAATATATCTCGGGTTTGGTTTTAGGGAGAAGGCAATGATTAGACGTATTTCATGGATCGCTGGCGCAGGCTCATGGCTGCTGCCGTTGGTATTGCTACTGTGGCAATGGATGGCAGAAGGGCAGCATCAAGCAACGTTATCGCCAGAGGCTTATAATGCATGGAAGATGTCTGTGCTATTTGCCGATTTTAGTTTTGCCGGTGCTCTGTCTTTGCTGGCCGTGCTACTGGGGGCGATGGCACTAGCCAAAACGAAAGAGGATGAGGTTTTGCATCCGGGCAAGCGCATGCTGGAATTACTGGTTTTAGCTCTGCCGATGATGCTCTGCCTGTTCATTATGGGCATGTTGTTGGTTCACGGTTAACACGATCTGCGCATTGGCTATCGTGCCAAATGTGGAATGTGGGCAAGCCCCTGCACAGCATCAACGCAAGGGGCTCAGTGCCTACAATGACGTGAGTTCGTATTTTTTGATTTTCCGATACAGCGTTGCGATACCAATGCCAAGTTCGTCTGCGGCCTGTTTTTTATTATTGTGGCGGCTCAGCGCTTCGCGGATCATCTGTCGCTCCATGTCTTCAAGCCCTGTTGCGCCGTGCTCTTCGCACGCTGCCGCGCTTTGATAGGGGACATCCTCTCGGTAGCTGCGGATCACCTGTCCATTGACCAAATTCGGCGGCAGCAGCGAGATATCAATCACTTCTCCGCTTGGAACCACGTTAATCAAATATTCCATCAGATTGCTGAGTTCGCGCACGTTGCCCGGCCAGCGGTAAAGCTTGAGCAAAGACATCACTTCTGGCGCCATGCCGGGATAAACAATCCCAATACGTTTGGTGTGCAGATTTAAAAAATAATGCACTAGGAGCTCAATATCACCTTGGCGCTCGCGCAGCGGCGGTAGCGTCATAGGAATAACGTTCAAACGATAGTAGAGGTCTTCACGGAATTTTCCGTCGGCAATGTATTGCTCAAGGTTTTGGTTAGTCGCGGAAATAATTCTGATATCAACAGGGATTGGCTTACTGGAACCAATCGGTTGGACTTCACGGGATTCAATCGCACGCAATAATTTAGCCTGCAGCGTCAGGGGCATATCCCCAATTTCATCTAAAAAAAGTGTGCCATTGTTAGCCGCCTGAATCAGACCTATTTTCCCATTCGCCGAAGCACCGGTGAATGCGCCTTTAACATAGCCAAATAGTTCACTTTCTAGCAGTTGGTCTGGAATAGCTGCGCAGTTGATGGCAATAAATGGTTTGTTATTACGATCGCTCAGTTGATGTATAGCACGCGCCACCACTTCTTTACCGGTTCCGCTTTCACCAACCACGAGAATGCTGGATGGGCTGGGGGCAACGCGGGTAATCAGACGCTTTAAGGTACGAATTGGGCGACATTCCCCAACCAAATGTTCAATGCGTGGATCGTCAGGATTAAAATCGACATTCATCGGTGAATGAGATTGATGAAATGCCATTAAAAAAAGCTGGTGGTCTTGAATATCATGCAGCTGACCAATAATAAGTTCCTGTTGTTCATCAAAGGAAATAATATGTTGCAGATGGCCACTGGTATAATTTTGTTGAAAAGTAAGAGGCCTGATATTAAAGGTTTTACCCATAATTTGATCTTGAGACGCATTAAGCTGTTTTAATGCCGTGGGATTAGCAAACTTAGCTCTATTCTCATTATCAATAACCAGTACGCCTTGGTCCATATTCTCAATGAGGCTCATGAGTATTTTATTTATTCCATCGCTGCCTCCTTGGTTTTCTAGGAGCTTAGAGACAAAAAGATTGGATATATGGCGGACGTAGTCAGAGAATTCATGAATATTATCTTTTATTCTCTCTTGTTGTTCAGGCGTAAATGCCACCAAGCTGATCACTCCGATGCAGGCGTTTTGAAAAATAATGGGGATCCCAAGAAAGGCTTTTTCTTTGCAGCTGTCTTTGCTGGTGCAGCCATCACAAACCGGATCGAATCGTGAATGAATAACAACTTTTTCCTGCTTAGTATCAAGAACATATCTAAGTAGCCTTGAGTTGCTGTTGAGCTTTCGGCCAAAAAATTTCCCGTAGGGGCCGGTGCCCGATACTCGCGTCATATTGGCATCCACGATTTCGACTTCTAATTGTAAGACGCTGGCGAGCATTTTTGTGAAGCGTAAGATCGTCGGCTGAATTTGCATCAATATGGACTGAGCATTTACGGGTGTCATAATCAGAACCTTTCTCTAACGCTAAATTATTCGCGTTTATGGTTAGCGGGAATTATGTCCTTTTCACCTTACGATAATACATGAATAGAAAGTGTGGTTTGATAAACATCAATTGCCTTTTCTTAACTAGGATGAGTTTCTGTTGTTGGCATCACACTTTATTATCAAACTGATAAGAATATGGTTTTTGTTATCATTCTGGGTTGTCACTCAGCTGAGAATAACGTTTTTATTTGTGATACTTGCAAAGTGAAATAGCTTTCTTAGTGAGTTAATAATGCAACTATTACTGATATTCATAACTGCACACGCTGATTTTGAATAAATAATGAGGCGTGGCTCACATTATCCCCCCTATTTCATACGTTCTCTCTCCATTAATCACAGCTTGGCATAGTTATTGTTTAAGAGTTAACAGTCGCTATTCACGGCGAGCGTTGAACCACCCGCCATACGTACGCCATAGCAGATTAAATCAAACGCCAATCACTTACTTTGTAGGGCCATGAGATGAGAACAGTTAACGAATTAATCAAGGATATCAATGCGCTTAAGTCGAATCTGCATGAAAAAGATTTTCTGCTGACCTGGGAGCAAAGCCCAGATGAGCTGAAACTGGTTCTGGATCTGGCCGAAGCATTAAAAACCATGCGCGCAGAAAACATTGCGACCAAGATTTTCAACAGTGGTTTAGGCATCTCCGTTTTCCGCGATAACTCCACAAGAACTCGTTTTTCTTATGCATCAGCCCTGAACTTGCTGGGATTAACCCAACAAGATCTGGATGAAGGTAAATCACAGATTGCGCATGGCGAAACCGTGCGTGAAACCGCGAACATGATCTCTTTCTGTGCCGATGCCATTGGTATTCGTGATGACATGTATCTTGGCGCAGGTAACGCTTATATGCGCGAAGTAGGCGCAGCGCTGGATGAAGGCTATGAACAAGGCGTTCTGCCACAGCGTCCGGCATTAGTAAACCTGCAATGTGACATCGACCACCCAACGCAGTCGATGGCCGATCTGGCTTGGCTCCAAGAGCATTTCGGCAGCCTAGAAAACTTAAAAGGCAAAAAAATTGCGATGACGTGGGCGTATTCACCAAGCTACGGCAAGCCGCTCTCTGTGCCGCAGGGCATCATCGGTCTAATGACTCGCTTTGGCATGGACGTTACGCTGGCTCACCCAGAAGGCTATGACCTCATTCCAGACGTGGTTGCGGTGGCAAAACAAAACGCTGAATCCTCTGGTGGCAGCTTCCGTCAGGTGAACTCTATGGCTGAAGCATTCAAAGACGCTGATATCGTTTATCCGAAATCTTGGGCTCCGTACAAGGTCATGGAAGAGCGTACCGAACTGCTGCGTGCGAACGATCATGATGGTCTGAAGGCGTTAGAAAAACAGTGTTTAGCAGAGAACGCTAAGCACAAAGATTGGCACTGCACCGAAGAGATGATGAAGCACACCAAAGGCGGCGAAGCGCTCTATATGCACTGCCTGCCAGCGGATATCTCCGGTGTGTCTTGTAAGGAAGGCGAAGTCACCGAAGGCGTCTTTGAAAAATATCGTATTGCTACCTACAAAGAAGCCAGCTGGAAGCCTTATATCATCGCCGCTATGATCGTCGCGCGTAAATTCTCCAAACCAGGTCTGGTGTTAGAACAACTGCTGAAAGAAGCGCAAAAACGTATCAAGTAATACTGTCTGCACCGGCGCATCTGTCGATGCGTCGGTATTTCCGCCTCTGGCGGATACTCTCCTGATGAGGATGGGTTATGTCTGTTTTCTCTATGAAAGTGGATATTGCGCAAAACCGTTTTTTCAACGGTGAAACGTCTCCACTTTTCTCACGCGCAGAAGCGCAAAAGGCCCGTGCCTTCCACAAAAAAATAACGGGTTATCAGCCTACGCCGCTCTGTTCTTTAGACGAACTGGCTCAGCTTTTTGGCGTTAATAAAATTTTAGTCAAAGACGAGTCTCAGCGTTTCGGTTTGAACGCTTTCAAAATGTTGGGCGGGGCTTACGCGATTGCGCGTTTGCTGTGTGAAAAATACCAGATTGATATCAATACATTTTCTTTCGAAAAGCTGAAGTCAACGCTGACAGAAAAAATGACATTCGCCACCACCACCGATGGTAACCATGGACGTGGCGTGGCATGGGCCGCTCAGCAACTGGGTCAAAACGCCGTTATTTATATGCCGAAAGGCTCCGCGCGTGAGCGCGTAGATCATATCCGCAATCTGGGCGCGGAATGCATCGTGACCGATATGAACTACGACGACACGGTGCGTTTAACCATGAAAACCGCCAAGGAACGCGGCTGGGAAATCGTGCAGGACACCGCGTGGGAGGGATACACCAAGATCCCAACGTGGATTATGCAGGGCTATTCCACGCTGGCAGATGAAGCTGTCGAACAAATGCAGGCGATGGGCATTCAGCGCCCAACACATGTCTTTTTACAGGCAGGCGTAGGCGCAATGGCCGGCGGCGTTCTGGGCTATCTGGTCGATGTCTTTGGTACCGAAAAACTGCATTCCGTGATTGTTGAACCCGATCTTGCCGACTGTGTTTTCCGTTCAGGTTTGAAAGGTGAAATCGTCAATGTGGGTGGCGATATGGCTACCATTATGGCTGGTTTAGCCTGCGGCGAACCTAACCCGCTCGGATGGCCACTGCTGCGCAACTGCGCCACTCAGTTTATCTCCTGCCAAGACAAAGTGGCTGCGCTAGGTATGCGCGTTCTCGGTAATCCACTGGGAAGCGATCCGCGCATTGTTTCTGGTGAGTCCGGTGCCGTTGGGCTGGGCGTCTTGGCCGCCGTTCATCACCATCCAAAACGTGAAGAGCTGATGCAACAGCTGGGTTTAAATCATGATTCCGTTGTGTTGCTCATTAGCACGGAAGGCGATACCGACGTTAAACATTACCGAGAAGTCGTTTGGGAAGGGAAACATCCCGCCTGTAGCTGAAAGCGATGAAATTAACGACTTTCTGACCTTTATTTTCTCGCCGTAAGCGAGCTAACACATTGGAGTTTAAGAAAAATGGCTAAGCAAGTTCCTTTCGAAATGGTGTTGGAAAAAGCGTATCAGTACAAAGATGAAATGACCCGCTTTCTGCGCGATATGATCGCTATCCCAAGTGAAAGCTGCGATGAAAAACTGGTTGTACAGTGCATTAAAAAAGAGATGGAAAAAGTCGGTTTCGATAAAGTCGAAATTGACCCAATGGGCAATATATTAGGGTATATCGGCCACGGGCCGCATCTGATTGCAATGGATGCCCATATCGATACCGTTGGGATTGGTAATATTAAAAACTGGAACTTCGATCCTTATCAGGGGATGGAAGATGATGAGCTGATCGGTGGACGTGGTGCATCGGATCAGGAAGGCGGCATGGCGTCGATGGTATATGCCGGTAAGATCATTAAGGATCTGGGGCTGGAAGATCAATACACGCTGCTGGTGACCGGTACTGTTCAAGAAGAAGACTGTGACGGCCTGTGCTGGCAGTACATTATTGAGCAATCCAAAATCCGCCCTGAGTTTGTTGTTAGTACTGAACCTACTGACTGCCAAATCTATCGCGGCCAGCGTGGACGTATGGAAATTCGCGTGGACGTACAGGGCATCAGTTGCCACGGCTCTGCGCCAGAACGCGGTGACAACGCCATTTTCAAAATGGGCCCGATCCTTAACGAATTAAAAGAACTGTCGAACCATTTAGGTAACGATGATTTCTTGGGCAAAGGGACGTTAACCGTATCTGAAATTTTCTTCACCTCACCAAGCCGTTGTGCCGTTGCTGATAGCTGCGCAGTTTCCATTGACCGCCGCTTGACCTGGGGTGAAACATGGGAAGGGGCACTGGATGAAATCCGTGCGCTGCCAGCGGTGAAAGCGGCAAACGCCGTGGTATCAATGTACAACTATGAGCGACCTTCTTACACCGGCTTGGTCTATCCAACCGAGTGCTACTTCCCAACATGGAAAGTGGAAGAAGACCACATCACGGTGAAAACCCTGAGCAAAGCCTACGAAGGGTTGTTTAACAAAAAACCGGTTGTAGATAAGTGGACCTTCTCGACAAATGGCGTTTCTATCATGGGTCGTCATGGCATTCCAGTTATCGGTTTTGGCCCAGGCAAAGAGCCAGAAGCGCATGCGCCAAATGAAAAAACCTGGAAAGACCATTTGGTGACTTGTGCTGCCATGTACGCTGCTATCCCTCTGTCTTACCTTGGTGAACTGAAAAAATAATTAGCGTTTATTGCGTAACCCACTCCCGCCGAAATTTGGCTGGAGTGGTTTTTTCAGTATGGCATTCAAGGAAACTGATCCCATGAAAAAGCTGATTAAAAATGGCGTAGTCGTTAGCGAAAACGGCGAAGTTCGTCAGGATCTGCTGATCGAGAACGGAGTGATTGCACGCGTGGCAGCACACATCTCCGACGATGAGGCTGAAGAGGTGATCGATGCCAATGGGTGCTACGTGATGCCCGGAGGAATTGATGTTCATACGCATTTTAATATTGATGTTGGAATAGCCCGTAGCTGTGATGATTTTTTTACCGGCACACGCGCAGCAGCCTGCGGCGGTACAACAACCATTATTGACCATATGGGATTTGGGCCAGCGGGATGCAATTTGCATCACCAGCTAAACGCTTATCATCAATATGCGGCGGGAAAAGCCGTGGTGGACTACAGCTTTCACGGGGTGATCCAGCATATTGATGACGACATTCTCAATGAAATGTCATCCATGGTGCATGAAGAAGGGATTAGTAGTTTTAAGCTCTATCTGACGTACAACTACAAGCTAGGCGATGCTGATGTGCTGCGCGCTTTGCAGCAGTTACATAAAGTCGGCGCGTTGGCGACGGTGCATCCTGAAAATGACGCTGCGATTGCGTTGCGGCGCGAACAGTTTATCTCCGAAGGTAAAACATCGGCGATGTACCATGCGTTGAGCCGTCCGCTCGAATGCGAGGCTGAGGCCATTAGCCGAATGATTAATCTAGCCCAGCTCGCGGGAAATGCACCGTTGTATATCGTTCATCTCTCCAACGGATTGGGGCTGGACTATTTACGATTGGCGCGAGAGCGGCACCAGCCGGTTTGGGTGGAAACCTGCCCGCAATATTTACTGCTAGATGAACGTAGCTATCAACGGGAAGATGCGTTGAAGTTTATTCTCAGCCCTCCGCTACGTAACCATCGAGAGCAAGACAAATTGTGGTGCGGCATTGCTGACGGCGCCATCGATACGGTTGCGACAGACCACTGCACGTTCCCTTATCAACAGCGCATTACGATGTCTGACGGGAATTTTACCCGCTGTCCAAACGGCTTGCCCGGCGTCGAAAACCGTATGCAACTGTTGTTCTCTGAGGGGGTGATGACAGGCCGAATTTCGCCTTCACGTTTTGTGCAGCTAACCAGTACCAATCCTGCTCGCCTATTTGGCTTGTGGCCTCAGAAAGGCAATCTCTCTGTGGGGGCTGATGCTGATGTCATCATTATTGACCCACTGAAAAACGTCACCATCGAACACGCTCATCTTCATGATAATGCGGACTATTCACCTTATGAAGGCTATCGCTGCCAAGGTGAAATTATCACCACGCTTTGCCGAGGTGAATGCGTATATCAAGACAACAAATTTACCGGGCAGGCTGGCCTTGGTCGCTTTATTCACCGCCAGCCTTTTGCTCAATCCACCATTATTTAATCGTTTAACTTACGTCACCAATATTTGCGAGGGATAGGATGAAAAAGAAAATTGTGCTTGCGCTGGGCGGCAATGCGTTAGGTGAAGGACTCGCCGAGCAAATGCAGGCGGTGAAATCGACGGCGAAAGCGATAGTGGATTTGATTGCTCATGGTCATCAAGTGGTGGTGACGCATGGCAATGGCCCACAGGTGGGAATGATCAATCAGGCCTTTGAAGCAGCGGCGAAAACGGAAGCGCATACGCCAATGCTGCCCATGTCTGTTTGTGTAGCGCTCAGTCAGGGCTACATTGGTTACGATCTGCAAAACGCGTTGCGTGAAGAACTACTCGATCGTGGATTACATACGCCGGTTGCCACGATTATTACGCAGGTCATCGTTGATGCCAAAGATCCCGCTTTCGCGAACCCAACGAAGCCAATAGGCTCTTTCTTCTCGCAAGAAGAGGCGAAACTGCTGACGCAAAACGGTTACACCATGAAAGAGGATTCAGGTCGTGGCTATCGCCGCGTGGTGGCTTCGCCAAAACCGGTTGATATCGTTGAGAAAGAAACTGTGGCCGCGATGTTGAGTGCGGGACAAGTGGTAATTACGGTCGGCGGTGGCGGCATCCCTGTTCTGCGTGAAGGTAATCACTTACGCGGCGCGGGTGCGGTTATCGATAAAGATTGGGCGAGTGCCAAACTGGCTGAAATGATTGACGCAGATATGCTGATTATTTTAACCGCAGTAGAAAAAGTGGCGATTAACTTTGGTAAGCCTAATGAACAATGGCTTGATCAGTTGAGTATCGCCGATGCTCAGCGCTTCATTGAAGAGGGACATTTCGCCAAAGGTTCGATGTTGCCTAAGGTCGAAGCTGCGGTTTCATTTGCAGAGTCTCGCCCTGGCCGCCAAGCTCTGATTACCGTGTTGAGTAAAGCCCAGCAGGGTATTGAGGGAAAAACAGGGACGGTGATTTCTCATTAAATTATGAACTAGTGAGCTCGCTCCATTTTCCTTTCTTGATGCCTTGCCAGACTAAAGAAAAGAGATGGAGCGAGCGAATAAGTAAGAAAGAAGAACTTAGTGTTTACGATCCAGTTTCATCATGGCTTCCAAAACCGCACCACCAATAGCACGCGCTTTATCCGAAACCGTGGTGTAGTCAGCCTCAGCGCCGCGCGGATCGATATCGCCAATTTTAAATCCGGCGCTCACCTCTAACCCTTCACTCAATAAACCGCGCACCATGCCTGACAGCGGAGCAAACACCGGAGTTTCTCCGATATGCCCCATCACATCGCCTTCTTTGACTAAATCACCCAGCGCAACGCAGCAATGCATGATGCCAGAGGCCGGGGCTCGAATAACACGGCGTGTGGTGTGACCGGCAATATTGCCCGGTATCCCCGTATTGGGTTGGGTGTAACCTTGATAGATGACGCGGCCAAGATAGTGCCCGCGATTGGTTTCAATGACGGCGTCGCAGTCATGTCCGGCATTAAATCCGGGGCCCAGAGCGACAGTCACCGGCGCCATGTCTTTGTGGGTGCCTAAGTTCTGTTTTGCCAAAATAGCATCCACTAAAAAACGCGGTTTGAGTTCGCTGAGATAGCTGGCTTGCTCATCAACAAGCACGGGAATTTCAGCGCGATCAAGTATGCTAAAGGCCTCGTCGAGGCTGCTCGATTTTCTCGCCGTTACACCTTCAACCGTCATTTCGTTATCGAAAATAGCCTGAGCAAACGCGACGGTTCGGCGGATGACGGTGGGTTTAGCAATGTCTAACATGATGACATGAAAACCTGCATGATAGAGCCGTAGTGCGACGCCGGTGGCGATATCGCCAGATCCTCGAATGACGACGAGTTTGTCGCGCTTCAATCTCACATCATCCTGTTTTAACCCACCGGCAGCATGATTTTTTATCTGTAAAACTTCAGCCATGATGCTGACGGCAATCTCTTCTGGCGTTTCTGCTCCGATGTTGTAGCCAATCGGGGCATGCAGGCGTTCAAGATGCTCTTGCGTGATGCCCTGCTGACGTAATGCCTGTGTGAACGTTTGTACTTTTCTGCGGCTTGCGAGCAGACCGAGATAGCTCACTGGTTTTTCGATTAAGACATCAAGGGCTTCTTTGTCTTGGTTGTTGGTTGCAATGATGACGAAGTTTTCTTTTTCGATATTGAGTTTTTCAATGGCTGCGCTGAAGGTCTCTGCATGAACCAGCGTAGTGCCCGCGGGAAACAGATTTGGATCAAGGCTGGAAGCGTAGGTATCAGCAACGTGCAAATCAAAACCGAGCAAGGCTGCGGCCTGAGCAATTGCGCGGTTAACATGGCCAGCGCCAATTAAAATTAAGCGGGGGCGTAAACCATGCACGTCAATGTAAACCGACATAGCTCCGCCGCAGTCAGAACCGACCGCATCTTGGCCGTTACGCGCCATGCGCCCATGAAAAACACGTGCTTTGCGTTCAGATAAGGCTTCGAGTGCCTGATCGATGACCAAGCGCTCGACCATGCCGCCACCGATAGTGCCAACGATACTGCCATCGGCCAATACCAGCATTTGGCCTGAGTGACGCGGCGTTGATCCTCGACTCTCAATAATCTGTGCCAAAGCAAAGGGTTTGTTCTCTTCTTCCAGTCGTGCTGCTTGTGCAAAAATGTTCATAGCAACCTCAAGATCCCCGTAATTGTTCGTCAATTCCTTTATGTGGTTTGCGACTGACATAACTGGTGTGTAATCGGAGGTGACTCTTGAACTGCGCCAACCCAAATGGCGTTGAGCTCGGGCTGTGCATCGAGCAGAGCAGCCAGTGAGCCCAATAGCGCATTATCAATCTGATAAAGCCGGTTAATAAACCAAACCCGAAGCGCTTGCTGCGGTGAGCCTTTGAACATCCCATCGGGGTGAGCGATGAATCGCTCAAATACCGAGATATTTAATCTATCTCCGGCTTTTATACCGCAAAGATCGGCAAAAATCGGCCAACGATGGATCTGCTCAGGATCGGCAGGATTATTAATGACAAGGCCTCCAGTCAGTGCAATGACACATTTACTACTTTGGGGGATGCAAGGTTCATGCCCTGCTGGCGCTTTGAGTAATCGCTGATGAGCACCGTCTGCTTCAACTAAGATGACATCAAAGAGCTGGGTGGCTTGCAGCATGTCGGCCTGCTCAGGCGTAATACCTGAAACTTTATGGGTGGCCGCGTTATATTCAGTGAATAGTGCTACGATCTTGGGAGTGGAAGATGATGCTTTTTGGTGGGTAAGGAGAGCATGCCAATCCTCTTTTTCAATGATAGTCTGGGCCTGTGACGGTTCAGGTCGGTACATATGTGTAGTGGTGGTGATTAATACGCTCAGGCCTTGCTGATAAAATCGCTGGGCAAGCCAAAATAGCGTACTGGTTTTACCACCAGCACCAATGAGGCTTATCAAGTATGACTTATTATTTTTCACGCTTGAAAGTACATCATTAAATAGTAAGTCTAGGTCAGAATTCATAAGCATTCATTAAAGGTTATGCAGAGAGGGAATGATGAATCAGAAAAGAGGAAAACATCCGTGCGCGAGTATATCTTCAGTTGAGAATTTGAAGCCGCGTGAAAATGTTGACTGTATCATTACCGCTGCGGGCCTTTCCTCTCGAATGGGGCAATGGAAAATGATGCTACCTTATAAAGAAGGAACAATTCTTGATTCAAGTATAGAAAATGCGAGGCAGTTTTGTAGCCGTATTATATTAGTGGTTGGTTATCGCGGTGATGAACTGTATGAACGTTATAATACTGAGAGTGATATCACAGTTGTTATAAATAATAATTACGCCAGCGGATTACTCTCTTCTATACAGGCAGCAGGCCCGATCGTTAAAACAGATTATTGCTTTATCACTCACGGTGATATTCCTTGTTTAAACCGTGAGATTTTTCATCAGGTTTGGCTTAAACGTGGGGCATACGCACTGTTGCCTTGTCATCAAGGAACGCCAGGTCACCCCGTTTTGCTACCTCAAAGCATCATGAAACGAGCTTGCCAAGATGATGTGGCGGTATCATCAATGCGCGAGTTTTTGCTCGCGGGTGAGTACCGTTATCTTAATATGCCGCAGCCGCAAACGATTATGGATATAGATACGCCAGAGGCATATCAGCGCCTGCTAAAAATATAATTCATGTGTCATTAGCTATTTTATTCCTTGCTGGATATTTAGTAAGGAATAGATGTTTTAATTCTGTTTATCGATTGCGCTCTCACTTTTAAAAGTAACGCTCATTATTTTTTATCAAACTGATATCGTATTATTCTAATTTGATAATTTATTTGTGCGTTAGATAATTGGCTAATTATGTGCCACTGCCGCGTTGATTTATATTCTCATTTGTTTAGTGAGCAATTTCACAAATAAAAATTACTATTCGAGTTAGCTCACGAAATTAGATTTTTTCTTATAGCTAGAAAACCTTTGGCTCGATTGTTGCTCCCATCTCTCCTATCCGTAGAGGATTGAGAATCCTCTGCCATTTTACATTTGAGCATGTCGCAGCAAGGAGATAGTCATGGGAGATATTATGCGCCCCGTTCCTTTCGAGGAACTTTTGACGCGTGTTTTCGACGAGTATAACGAAAGCCACTCAATCTTCGGGATACCGGAAAAGCAGTTTTATCGCAAAGACAATGATCGAGTTATCAAGGTATTTGGCGAAACCTGTGAAACGCCTATGGGGCCTGCCGCAGGGCCACATACACAGCTTGCGCAAAATATCATTGTGTCTTGGCTGACCGGTGGGCGCTTTATTGAGTTGAAAACGGTGCAAATTCTTGACCGCTTAGAATTAGACAAGCCGTGTATAGATGCTGAAGACGAATGCTTTAACACTGAATGGTCAACGGAATTCACGCTGCAAAAAGCCCATGACGAATATCTGAAAGCCTGGTTTGTCTTGCATTTACTCGAAGCTCTGTTTGACCCTCGCACTCAGGGTGAAGCCAAGTCATTCATCTTCAATATGAGCGTTGGCTATAACCTTGAAGGCATCAAGCAGCCCGCCATGCAGAACTTCATCCATAGCATGATGGATTCTGCCCAACACCCGAAATATGCCGAATATCAGTCCGTTCTGACTCATTTCATTCGCGAACAACTTGAATCGCGTTCAGCTCAGCTCAGCCAACTGCCGCAGCACATCCCCGCGCAAATGGTTCATGGGGTCACGCTCTCAACCATGCACGGTTGTCCACCCAATGAAATAGAGGCTATCTGCCGCTACATGCTGGAGGAAAAAGGGCTCAATACATTTGTTAAATTGAACCCTACGCTGCTTGGCTACCCTCGCGTACGTGAAATTCTCGATACCTGCGGCTTTGATTATATTGGCCTGAAAGAAGAGTCCTTTGAGCATGATTTGAAGCTAGAACAGGCCATTTCTATGCTGCAAAGATTAACGGCTTTAGGTCAGCAAAAGCAGCTTTGCTTCGGGGTGAAACTCACCAACACGCTCGGCACCATCAATCATAAAGGCGCGCTGCCGGGTGAAGAGATGTATATGTCTGGGCGTGCGCTGTTCCCTCTGTCTATTAACGTAGCGGCCGTCTTATCGCGTGCGTTCGACGGCAAGCTGCCGATCTCGTATTCCGGCGGCGCGAGCAAATTTAATATTTGCGATATCTTTGATACCGGTATTCGTCCTATCACGATGGCAACGGATTTACTCAAGCCGGGCGGGTACTTACGCCAGCTAGAGTGCATGCGTGAGCTGGATCAGTCTGATACGTGGGGTATGACCAAAGTCGACGTTGAGCGTTTGGAAGCGCTGGCGAAGAAAGCCGTTAGCATGGAATACACCCAGAAACATTGGAAAGCGCAGGATCGGATTGATGCAGGCGGCCCACTGCCGATGACCGATTGCTATGTGGCGCCGTGCGTCACCGCCTGTGCGATCAAACAGAATATTCCTGAATATATTCGTTTGCTCGGTGAACAACGCTACGCCGATGCATTAGAACTGATTTATCAGCGCAATGCGCTGCCAGCCATCACCGGACACATCTGCGATCACCAGTGTCAGTACAACTGTACCCGTATGGACTATGACAGCGCGCTAAATATTCGCGAGCTGAAAAAGGTGGCCTTGGAAAAAGGCTGGGATGAATATCAGAAACGCTGGCATAAACCTGCGGGCTCTGGCTCTAAGCATCCGGTTGCGGTGCTAGGCGCAGGGCCAGCAGGACTCTCCGCGGGGTATTTCTTGGCACGAGCGGGCTATCAGGTCACCTTGTTTGAGCGTGAAGCCAACGCGGGTGGGGTAGTGAAAAACATCATTCCTCAGTTCCGTATTCCGGCTGAAACTATCCAGCATGACATCGATTTTGTCGCCGCACATGGGGTGAAATTTGAGTTCGGCTGCGATCCTGCATTAACCGTGGATAAGCTTACTCAGCAAGGCTTCCGTTATGTCTTTATTGGGGTAGGTACTGACAAAAACAGCGGCGTGAAACTGGCGGGCGATAACCGCAATGTTTATAAATCGCTGCCGTTCCTACGTAGCTATAACCGTGGCGATAAACTCTCTTTAGGACGTCATGTTGCCGTTATCGGTGCGGGGAATACCGCCATGGACTGTGCGCGTGCGGCGCTGAAGGTTCCCGGCGTAGAAGACGTGACCGTTATCTATCGTCGTACCTTGAATGAAATGCCGGCTTACCGCGAAGAGTATGAAGAAGCGGTTGAAGACGGCGTGAAGTTTATGTTCCTGACTAACCCAGAGCAGTTCGATGCCGATGGCACGCTCACTGCGCGGGTGATGGAGCTCGGCGAACCCGATGAGAAAGACCGTCGTCGCCCAGTGGCAACGGATAAAACTATCAAACTACGTATGGATGCGCTGATTACCGCCATTGGTGAACAGGCCGACTGTGCAGCGCTTAGTGCGATGGGCGTGCCATTAAATGCCGATGGTTGGCCTGCGGTAAACGCCGAGACCGGCGAAACTCCGCGCCCTAACGTGTTCTTAATTGGTGATGTGCAAAGTGGCCCATCCTCCATCGTTGCGGCTATCAGTACCGCTCGCCGGGCGACGGACGAAGTGCTCAAGCGTGAAAATATCCGCACTCATCACAGCGATAAGCAGTGGTCTAACGTCGATCCGGCGGAGATTTACCAACGTAAAGGCGCGATCAGCGTGCTGATGGTGGATAAAGAAGAACGTGAAGCCTTTGTGGCTCAGGAAGCACAGCGTTGTTTAGAGTGTAACTATATCTGTAGCAAGTGCGTCGACGTTTGCCCAAACCGTGCCAACGTGTCTATCGCCGTTCCTGGCTTCCACGATCGTTTCCAAACCCTGCATTTAGATGCTTACTGCAATGAGTGCGGCAACTGTGCGCAGTTCTGCCCGTGGCAGGGAAAACCCTACAAAGACAAAATTACCATCTACAGCCTGCCAGAAGATTTTACCAACAGCACCAACCCAGGATTCTTTGTCGATAACGATAACGTCAGCGTTCGACAAGGTAAGCAAATCTGGCATTTGCATATTGATAAACAAGGCCAGCTTGATGATGTTCCGCCTGAGCTGGAAGACATGTGCCGCATCATTAGCCACGTTCACAACCATCATCACTACCTACTTGGCCGAGTGGAGGTTTGATTATGCTGATCCTAAAAAATGTTACGGCGGTTCAGTTCGAACCTGCGTCGGTACAACACGGTATTGATATTGCGATTGAAGGTTCGCTTATCAAAGAGGTGGGCAGCCAGCTGGTTGCCAAATATCCGCAGGCGGACGTGAAAGATATGCAGGGTAAATGGGTTATGCCAGGCATTGTGTGCGCGCATAACCATTTTTACTCCGGATTATCGCGCGGAATTATGGCCAATATTGCCCCCAGCCCTGATTTCATCTCCACGTTGAAAAACCTGTGGTGGCGCTTGGACCGCGCCTTAGATGAGGAATCACTGTATTACAGTGGGCTAATTTGCTCGTTGGAAGCTATCAAAAGCGGCTGTACTGCCGTTATCGATCACCATGCTTCGCCTAACTACATCGCGGGATCGTTAAATACGCTGCGTAAAGGCTTTATTAAAGCAGGGCTGCGCGGCATGACCTGCTTTGAAACCACCGATCGTAACGGTGGCAATAAAGAGCTGCGGGCGGGGGTGGAAGAGAATATTGCCTTTGCTCAGTTGATTGATAACGCGAAGAAGCAGGGGAGTGAGCCCTATCTCGTAGAAGCGCATATTGGTGCTCATGCGCCTTTCACCGTGTCGGATGCGGGGCTAGATATGCTGCGTGAAGCCATTAAGGCCACGGGGCGAGGCCTGCATATTCACGCGGCGGAAGATAGTTATGACGTATCCCACAGCCACGATAAGTATGGCAAAGATCTGATTGTTCGCTTGGCCGAGCACGATCTGATCGACGCTAAAACGCTGGTGGCGCATGGCCTGTATCTCTCTGAGGCCGATATTCAGATCATCAACCAGCAGGATGCATTTTTGGTGCATAACGCCCGTTCCAATATGAACAACCATGTTGGCTATAACCATCGCATTGGCGAATACCAGAATGTGGCCCTGGGAACGGACGGCATAGGCTCAGATATGTTTGAAGAGCTGAAATTCGCCTTCTTTAAACACCGTGATGCCGGAGGTCCAATGTGGCCAGACAGTTTCACGCGTTTCTTATGGAATGGTAATCGCTTACTGGAACGTAACTTCGGCGCTCAATTCGGTTGCTTAGCCGCAGGTTATAAAGCCGATCTTACCGTGTGTGATTATCCAGAGCCAACGCCGCTAGCGGCCCAAAATATCGGCGGGCATCTCGCATTTGGTATGGGCTCAGGCAGCGTCCGCAGTGTGATGGTTGAAGGGCGCTTCGTTTATGAAAACGGTCAATTCCCATTTGATGTAACGCCAATTTATGCCGAAGCCAGCAAGGTGGCGGCACGGTTATGGAAGCGGATGGATGACTTAGCATAACTGTTATACCGCCCCTGATTAGGGGCGGTTTGTCCTTCTAGGGGCAAATAACAAGAGGATGAAAAATGATTGAGCAATTTTTCTGGCCAGAATCCGTTAAGCAGGCGCTTGAACTCAAGCGCCAGTTTCAGGATGAGGCAGTCTATTTTGGCGGAGGTAGCAAGTTAAACGCGACGCCGACCAAAACGACAAAGAAGTTTGGTATCGCTTTATCAAAACTCGGGCTTGATAAGGTGAGTTTGCAGCAGGGAAAATTACATATTGGTTCTCAGGCAACGCTACAGCGGCTGATTGATACCCCGCTGATCCCCGACGCGCTGCGTAATGCTCTGGGATTTATCTACTCCCGCCATCTCCGTAATCAGGCCACTTTAGCAGGCGAAATTGTTGCCAAGCAAAAAGAGCGCGTTCTACTTCCCGTGTTGCTAGTGCTTGATGCGCTGGTGGTGACGGCAGCAGGTGAAACGCTCAGCCTAGAAGAATATCTGGATAACGATCGTGACGATCTTCTGCTTGAGGTGATCCTTCCCGATCCTTATCAAAACTGTTCAACGCGTAAGATCGCACGTTCTGCCGCTGGCTTCGCCGTGATAACCGCGGCGGTAGCGACTGGCTCCAATGGTGAAATGAAAATTGCCCTTGATGGCGTGTCTGAACGAGCAATACGACTGCGTGACGTAGAGTCTCGCGGCCTGAGTGATGACAAATTAGAGAAGGCCGTGAGCGATGCCATTTCCCCACGTGCTGATATCGGAGGCAGCGAAGCATACAAACGCTATATCGCGGGTGTTGTCGTTGCAGAACTGTTGGCTGACTGTCAGCAGATGAGTGAGGAAAAGTGATATGAATATTCGCTTTACGCTAAATGGTACCCCTTGCACGTTGTCATGTGAGGCGGGGGATAACGTGCAGAAAGTCTTGTTTAATCTAGGCCTGCATTCTGTACGTAACAGTGACGATGGGTTTGGATTTGCGGGTTCAGATGCCATTATTTTCGACGGTGTGGTGGTTAATGCTTCACTGTTGATCGCAGCCCAACTTGAGGGATCGGTGGTTCGCACCGCAGAATCACTGGGCACGTGGAATCAACTTAGTCCGGTACAACAGGCGATGGTTGATGTTGGGATTGTGCAATCAGGCTATAACGATCCTGCCGCAGCGTTAATCCTTACCGAGCTGCTTGAGCGCATTCCGTCGCCAACGCGTGCTCAGATCGATGATGCATTATCGGGATTATTTAGCCGCGATGCGGGCTATCAACAGTTTTATCAGGTGGTTGAATTAGCCCAGGCTCGTATGGCCGATCCTTTCTGCCAGCAGGAGATCGCGCCGGAGTTTCGCGATGATTTGCAGGTGGTGGGCAAGCTCTGCCCAAAGGTCGATTCTGCCAAAATGGTGCAGGCTAAACCTTGCTATGTTGAAGATCGCGTACCTGCCAATGCTTGTATTATCAAGATGCTGCGTAGCCCGCATCCGCACGCGCTTATTACGCATTTAGATGTGAGTAAGGCGGAAGCACTGCCGGGCGTAGTACATGTGATTACGCATTTGAACTGCCCTGATATTTATTACACGCCGGGTGGACAAAGCGCGCCTGAACCTTCTCCGCTCGATCGCCGTATGTTTGGTAAGAAGATGCGCCATGTGGGCGATCGTGTGGCTGCGGTCGTGGCCGAAAGCGAAGAGATCGCGTTGGCGGCATTAGCGTTGATAGACGTCAGTTTTGAAGTATTGAAACCGGTCATGTCGATTGATGAGTCAATGGCCGATGGTGCTCCGCTTGTTCATGATGAACCTATTGTTTATGTGAACGGCGCACCGGCAGACCTTGAGGTGCAGAATCGGGGCTCGGCGACGCGGGGCGAGCACATGATTATCAACTTCCCGATTGGTGCAAAACCACATAGTAATATTGCCGCAGGCGTTCACGGCCGTATTGGGGATGTTGAGAAGGGATTCGCTCAGGCGGATGTCGTGATTGAACGCACGTATGAATCGACTCAAGCGCAGCAATGCCCGACAGAAACTCATGTTTGCTTCACCTATATGGACGGTGAGCGACTGGTGATCCACGCATCTACGCAGGTGCCGTGGCATGTTCGTCGTCAGGTAGCGCGTTTGGTTGGGCTGAAACAAAATAAAGTCCACGTTATCAAAGAGCGTGTGGGTGGCGGATTTGGCTCTAAGCAGGACATTCTGTTAGAAGAAGTCTGTGCATGGGCGACCTGTGTGACGGGGCGTCCGGTCTAT
Organism: Hafnia sp.; assembly: GCF_036648275.1. Taxonomy (NCBI): domain Bacteria; kingdom Pseudomonadati; phylum Pseudomonadota; class Gammaproteobacteria; order Enterobacterales; family Hafniaceae; genus Hafnia; species Hafnia sp. The sequence continues at coordinate 42,390 of NZ_JAVXIQ010000012.1, forward strand.
TTCCATTACACTCGCGAAGAAGAATTTATCAGTAACACCACGCGACACGTTGCCAAAGTGAAGGTGAAAATTGGGGCAACGAAAGAAGGTAAGCTTACCGCCATTGATATGGATTTCCGTGCCAACACTGGCCCTTATGGCAACCACTCGTTAACGGTTCCCAGCAATGGCCCCGCGCTTTCATTGCCTCTCTATCCTTGCGACAACGTCAATTTCCAAGTGACGACGTACTACAGCAATATCTGCCCAACCGGTGCTTACCAAGGCTACGGCGCGCCGAAAGGAAACTTTGCGCTAACCATGGCGCTGGCGGAGTTAGCTGAACAGCTCGATATCGATTTGCTGGATATGATCGAACTAAACCGCGTCATCGAAGGGCAAGAGCTGAAAATATTGGGCGCGATTGGCGAAGGTAAAATGCCAACGTCGGTACCCACCGCAGCGAGCTGTGCGTTAGAACCGATTTTGCGTAAAGGACGCGAGCTGATGAATTGGGGAGCCAATAAGGCTCCGCAGGGAGATTGGCGCATCGGGCAAGGAGTGGCGATTATCATGCAAAAATCCGGTATTCCAGATATCGACCAAGCAAACTGCATGGTGAAGCTGGAATCTGACGGCACGATTATCGTTCATTCTGGCGGCGCAGACATCGGTACGGGATTGGATACGGTTGTCACTAAACTTACCGCAGAAGTGTTGTGTTGTTCACTGGCAGATGTGCATGTTATTTCGGGTGACACCGATCATGCGCTCTTTGATAAGGGGGCTTATGCGTCCTCAGGTACGTGTTTCTCCGGCAACGCTGCCAAGAAAGCGGCTGAAAACCTGAAAGAAAAAATCCGTTTCCATGGAGCCGAGATGTTGGGTGAGCCTATCGACGATGTGGTGATCGTCAGCCCAAGCATCGTGCGGGGTAAGCAGGGGGAAGTGAGCTTTGCTGAGATTGCACATAAAGCGGAAACGGGTACGGGATTTGGTACGCTGGTTGCTACTGCGTGCTACATCACGCCAGATTTTGCTTTCCCGTTTGGCGCGAACTTTGCCGAGGTTGCGGTCAATGTGCGAACCGGCGAGATTCGGCTCGATAAGTTCTATGCATTGCTTGACTGTGGTACGCCAGTTAACCCAGAACTGGCGTTAGGGCAAATCTACGGCGCCTCTATGCGTGCCATCGGACACAGCCTGACAGAAAAGCTGTTTTACGATGAAAACGGCAGCCCAATAACGCGCGATCTACAGACCTATGGGGCACCAAAAATTGGTGATATCCCACGAGATTTCCGCGCATTTCTGGTGCCCAGCGACGATAGGGTTGGCCCATTCGGTGCCAAATCCATTTCTGAAATCGGTGTGAACGGCGCAGCACCTGCCATAGCGACGGCGATTCACGACGCCTGCGGTGTTTGGCTACGAGAGTGGCACTTTACACCGGAAAAAATCCTCCGAGGACTGAATAAACTCGAGGCGTAAGCGTAATAAGGCGCGGGGAGAGCGTTCCCGCGCCTCTACGATTCAATAGTTAACTAAGCATGAGCTTAAGTCTGGATCCAATTTAATCTGGGCAGGGTTTCTGCATGGTTTTTCCCGCATTTATTGAATCAGATATTCAATTTCTCAGTGGAGTAGAAAATGTCTGATGTACAGCAAGTTGCAGATAAAACCGTTAAAAATGAGTCCTTATATTCTGGGGATTCAGAGCTTATTTACCATCTTGATGATAAACCGCCGTTGCATGAAATGTTGATCGGCGCGGTGACGCATCTTCTCGCTATTTTCGTCCCCATGGTTGCTCCTGCGCTGATTGTCGGCACCGCGCTAGGGCTATCTTCAGAGGTCACCGCCTATTTAGTTTCTATGGCGATGATTGCCTCGGGGATTGGTACGTTCATCCAAGTCAATCGATTTGGTCGCGTAGGTTCAGGATTACTCTCCATTCAGTCGGTCAATTTTTCGTTCGTGACCGTCATGATTGCGCTGGGTGGTTCGATGAAAAAAGACGGGCTCGACGAACAGGCAATTATCTCTGCCTTACTCGGCGTGGCCTTTGTCGGTGCTTTCCTCGTTGTTGCCTCGTCACAGGTTCTTCCCTATCTCAAGCGCGTGATCACGCCAACCGTTAGCGGCGTTGTGGTTCTAATGATTGGCCTTAGCCTGATCAAAGTCGGCATTATTGATTTTGGCGGAGGCTTGCCCGCCAAAGGCGATGGCTCCTTTGGTAGCTATCAAAATCTCGGTCTGGGATTTCTGGTGCTGTGCGTAGTGATTGGCTTCAACTGCTGCCAGAACGCGCTGTTACGAATGGGGGGGATCGCCATCGGCTTAATCGTGGGATATGTCTGCGCATTATTTATGGGCATTGTTGATTTCTCGCCTCTAAAAGATCTGCCGATTATCACTATTCCTCAGCCGTTTAAATATGGATTCTCGTTTGATTTTCATGCCTTTTTGGTTGCCGCTACCATTTACCTTTTAAGCATCTTGGAAGCGGTGGGCAGCATCACCGCAACGGCGATTATTTCCGAACGCCCAATCGTGGGTGAGGAATACGACCGACGATTATCCGGTGGTGTGCTGGCAGATGGTTTGGTTTCGGTGATCGCCTGTGCGTTGGGCTCTCTGCCGCTGACCACGTTTGCGCAAAACAACGGCGTGATCCAAATGACCGGCGTGGCCTCTCGCCACGTGGGGAAATACATCGCGGCGATATTAGTGATTCTTGGGCTGTTTCCGGTTATTGGGCGTTTCTTTACCACTATCCCCGCGCCTATTTTAGGCGGCGCAATGACACTGATGTTTTCGATGATTGCCCTCGCCGGGATAAAAATCATTCTGTGTGGCGGTATGGATCGGCGTGAAACCCTGATTGTGGCAACTGCGCTGGGGATTGGGCTGGGTGTTTCCTACGATCCGCAAATCTTCCGTGTCCTTCCTGATTCTATTTATGTGCTGTTCGAAAATCCCATCTGTGCGGGTGGCGTAACCGCCATCATTCTTAACCTGCTGATCCCTAGAGTGAATAAGCGTGGTCAAGAAGATGAGTTGGAAGAACTGATTAAGCCGGTGACTGAGAATTTTACTCAAGCGAAATAGCGGTTTGTCACTCTGACATGCGAATGGAGAAAACATCATGTCTGAACAACATTCTTTGAAAGCGATACGCGGTAATTTTTTAGATATCGTCAAGACAGTAGAGCAGCCTGAGGAGATTGAATCTCATCTGCGCTTCATTGAAGACGGCTTAATGCTGCTCCGCAGTGGGAAAGTTGAGTGGTTTGGTACATGGCAGGAAGGAAAGCATCTGATTCCAGAGGGTATCCGCGTGCGTGACTATAGCGGAAAAATGATCGTGCCCGGTTTTGTGGATACCCATATTCACTATCCGCAAAGCGAAATGGTGGGTGCTTATGGTGAGCAGTTGCTGGAATGGCTGAATAAACATACGTTCCCCGCCGAGCGACGTTACAACGATATTGAATACGCACGCGAAATGTCAGCGTTTTTTATCAAGCAGCTATTGCGCAACGGTACCACCACGGCGCTGGTGTTTGGCACGGTGCATCCCGAATCGGTTGATGCCTTGTTCGAGGCTGCGCATAACATCAATATGCGAATGATCGCAGGCAAAGTGATGATGGATCGCAATGCTCCCGATTATTTGCTCGATACGGCGGAAACCAGCTATACCCAAAGCAAAGCGCTGATCGAACGCTGGCACCACAACGGGCGTTTGCTCTATGCCATTACGCCCCGTTTTGCTCCAACGTCAACGCCAGAACAGTTGGCAATGGCGCAGCGACTGCGTGAAGAGTATCCCGACACATATCTGCATACCCATCTTTGCGAAAATAAAGATGAAATTGAGTGGGTTAAATCCCTGTATCCAGAGCGGAAGGGCTACTTAGACGTTTACCATAACTATGGGTTAACCGGTAAAAATAGCGTTTTTGCGCACTGCGTGCATTTAGAAGAGCCAGAGTGGGACTGTTTGCGCGACACCGGCTCGTCTATCGCGTTTTGTCCGACGTCTAATTTGTATCTTGGCAGCGGTTTGTTCAACTTGAGAAAAGCGTGGCATAAGCAGATTAAAGTTGGCATGGGAACGGATATCGGCGCTGGAACCACCTTCAATATGCTGCAAACGCTGAATGAGGCGTACAAAGTGATGCAGCTTCAGGGATGGCGAATGTCGGCCTATGAAGCGTTTTATCTGGCGACCCTAGGCGGTGCTAAAGCATTGGGGCTTGATGGCATCATCGGTAATTTCAACATAGGCAAAGAGGCCGATTTTGTGGTTTTAGAGCCAACGGCAACGCCATTACAGCAGCTTCGCTACGATAACTCTGTGACTCTTATGGACAAATTATTCGTGATGATGACGCTTGGCGATGACCGTTCGATCTACAGAACCTACGTGGATGGACAATTAGTGTACGAACGCACCTAAAATGTCGATATCTTTAGTTGAAATGACGGTTTATAGGCCAGATAATCGTTTGCCTTAAATAACCGTCCCATTTTTATGACTGATGTGCTTGATGGGGTAATCGTTTGCTTTGTGGTTTCGTAGCAAGTCATAGATACCGCAAATGGATATCGCAAAGTTACGGTAATAAGAAAAACGCAGGTTCAGGCGTTAGCAATCTTGAACAACATTATTGTCATCATGCGCAATGTTAAAACACTCAGAGGACATCAATATGTCTAGCAATTCATCTCAAGAAGGGTCAGCGGGTAAATCGGGCGGTTCGCTTGACGCTTACTTTAAAATTTCGGCTCGTGGCAGCAGCGTTCGCCAAGAAGTGTTGGCGGGGGTGACGACTTTCCTTGCCATGGTGTATTCCGTTATCGTCGTGCCGAGCATGTTGGGTAAGGCTGGATTCCCCCCTGGAGCCGTATTCGTTGCAACTTGCTTAGTGGCGGCTTTTGGTTCTTTGCTGATGGGGCTGTGGGCGAATTTGCCAATGGCTATCGGGTGTGCGATTTCCCTGACGGCGTTTACCGCATTTAGTTTAGTGCTCGGGCAGCACATCAGTATTCCAGTGGCTTTGGGCGCTGTATTCTTGATGGGCGTTCTGTTTACCCTGATTTCTGTCACGGGAATACGTTCGTGGATATTGCATAACCTACCGATGGGGATCGCCCACGGAACGGGGATTGGTATTGGTCTATTCCTGCTGTTGATTGCCGCGAACGGCGTGGGCCTCGTGATTAAAAATCCACTTGAAGGGCTGCCGGTGGCACTGGGGGCATTCACGTCGTTCCCTGTGATGATGTCCTTGCTGGGGCTTGCCATTATCTTTGGTTTGGAAAAACTGAAGGTCCCTGGCGGTATTTTGCTGGTGATCATCGGTATTTCCATCATCGGGCTGATTTTTGACCCAAGCGTGAAATATCAGGGGTTGTTCGCATTACCAAGCCTGTCTGCTGCGGATGGTTCATCGCTAATCTTTAGCCTCGATATCATGGGGGCATTGAAGCCGGTGGTACTGCCAAGCGTGCTGGCGTTAGTGATGACGGCAGTTTTTGATGCGACCGGTACGATCCGTGCGGTGGCTGGCCAAGCAAACCTGTTGGATAAAGACGGCCAAATCATCAGCGGCGGCAAGGCGTTAACCGCTGACTCCGTGAGCAGCATTGTCTCGAGTTTTGTGGGTGCTTCTCCTGCGGCGGTGTATATCGAATCTGCGGCGGGTACGGCAGCAGGCGGTAAAACAGGACTTACGGCTACCGTTGTTGGCGTGCTGTTCCTGCTGATTTTATTCCTGTCTCCGTTGTCTTATTTGGTTCCGGGATACGCAACGGCACCGGCGCTGATGTATGTTGGCTTGCTGATGCTGAGCAATGTTTCCAAGCTGGATTTCAATGACTTCGTTGATGCGATGTCAGGTCTGGTGTGTGCGGTGTTTATCGTACTGACCTGTAATATCGTGACCGGTATTATGCTGGGCTTCACCACTTTAGTTATTGGTCGCATTTTCTCCAATGAGTGGCGCAAGCTGAATGTGGGCACGGTAATTATCGCGATTGCGTTGGTGGCATTTTATGCAGGTGGCTGGGCAATTTAAGTTTGCTGCGTGAAAACCGATAACGTTTAGAAGAGCGCCTCAGGGCGCTCTTTGTTTTTATGTGATGACTGCTTGCGGTCGCTATCTTCAACAGAAATAATACCATTGGTTACTTTCAGGTAAATCTCAGCCTATTTGCACACTTTTTCCTTTAGGACAAAAATCATAAGGTGATATGTTTGAAAGGGTATTTATAAGCAAAACGCGGTTGTATTTTGTAGTGAGACTAAGGAAAGCATGGAAATCTTCTTTACTATTCTGATCCTGATCCTAGTGGTGTCTTTATCTGGGGTGGTAACGCGTATGTTGCCGTTCCAAATACCGTTGCCGCTGATGCAGATTGCTATCGGGGCTCTGCTGGCATGGCCGCATTTTGGCCTGCACGTCGATTTTGACCCTGAACTTTTCCTCGTACTGTTTATCCCTCCGCTGCTGTTTGCTGACGGGTGGAAAACGCCAACGCGAGAATTTTTACACCACGGGCGTGAGATTTTAGGTCTGGCGCTGGTGCTGGTGCTCATCACGGTGGTTGGCGTCGGGTATTTCCTGCACATCCTGTTGCCTGAAGTTCCTTTGGTGGCTGCGTTTGCTCTGGCCGCCGTGCTCTCGCCAACTGACGCCGTGGCGTTAGGTGGGATCGTGGGCAAAGGTCGCATTCCGAAAACCATTATGGGCGTGCTGGAAGGCGAAGCCCTGATGAACGACGCGTCTGGTCTGGTTGCGCTGAAGTTTGCTATCGCCGTTGCGATGGGCACGATGGTGTTCACCGTGGGCGGTGCGACGCTTGAGTTCCTTAAAGTTGCGATTGGTGGTCTGCTCGCCGGTGTTGCCGTGACATGGCTATACAGTAAATCACTGCGCCTTATGAGCCGCTGGGCGGGCGATGATCCTGCCACGCAAATCGTATTCTTGATGCTGCTGCCGTTTGCCAGCTATCTGATTGCTGAACACGTGGGCGTTTCCGGTATTTTGGCCGCGGTTGCGGCGGGGATGACCATCAGCCAGTCGGGCGTGATTCGTAATGCGCCGTTGACGATGCGCCTGCGCGCAAACAGCGTTTGGGCCATGCTTGAGTTCGTGTTTAACGGCATGGTCTTTATCATGTTGGGGCTGCAACTGCCGGGGATTTTGGAAAGCTCCATTATTCAGGCGGAGCGCGATCCTACCATTCAGACATGGTTCCTGTTCACTGACGTTGCGTTAGTGTACGGCGTGCTGCTGGTATTACGTTTCCTGTGGCTATGGTGCATGCGTCGCTTAAGTTTGCGCTTCATCAAACGTAACCCGCTTCAGTTCGCCAGCTACAGTCTGCGTGACCTGTGGATTGCGTCGTTTGCGGGGGTGCGTGGTGCAATTACCTTAGCCGGTGTGCTCTCTATCCCGCTGTTCTTGACCGATGGCACGCCGTTCCCTGGCCGATATCAGCTCGTGTTTATCGCCACTGGAGTGATTTTGTTCTCGCTTATCGTCGGGGTCGTTGCGCTGCCATTGCTGCTGAAAGGCATGGAGGTCAACGATACGAATACCTATCGTGAAGAAGAGACGATGGCCAAATCGGTTACGGCAGAAGTCGCGATTGAGAGCCTGAAAAAAATGCAGGAACGCTTGGAAGTTGATACCGAGGAAAATATTGATCCTCAGTTGCTGACAGAGGTTAGCTCGCGAGTGATAGGGAGCCTGCGTCGGCGCATTAGCACCAAGGAAAATGCCGAAGAGATGCGTAAGGTGGAAAACCTTGAACGTCGCTTCCGTTTAACCGCGCTACGCGCTGAACGCGGCGAGCTTTACCATCTGCGTGCCACACAAAAAATCAGCAATGAAACGTTGCAGAAGCTGCTGCACGACCTTGATTTGCTAGAAGCGTTGCTGGTGGAGAAGAGTGGGTAAGGTATTTTAGGTTTACTTCGCCTCGTAGGAATATGACCCCCTCCCAGCCTCCCCCTTAGCAGGGGGAGGAGCCGCTCGAGGATTCTTCAATTAACGCTGAACGGTTCCCTCCCCTGCGAAGGGGAGGGTTAGGGTGGGGTCATCGAACTACTTCAACGTTATCCACTCTGGATGCATTTCCCCATTCGGCCAATATTCTCGGCAGCGCGCGATCCACGCCTGAGCGCTGTGCGACAAGTATCTTCCCTCACACCAAATTAAACCCAGCTCCCACATCAGTTTTGGCTCTAACGGCAGCCAAAGTAGGGTCTTTGGATCGAGGCGCTGGCAGATAGGTTCTGGCAAAATCGCAATGCCTACGCCAGCCTGAACCATGGCGGCGAGGAAGTCCCACTGTCCGCTGCGAACCGCAATCTGTGGCGTCACGTTGTGGGCGGCAAAGGCCTGCATTAGCTGTTTGTAGAGCGCGAAATCTTCGTTGTAGATCAGAATGTTTTGCTCGGCGAGTTCGGGCATAGCAATGCTGGTGCGCGATAGCCACTCTTCGGTGCGAGGCACTAAAACGCATAGCGGGTGGCTGAACAGCGGCAGCGACGCGATGGCGCCATCGGTATCCCCTGAAAGCGCAGTTAGGGCGAGATCGAGTTCGCCTGATAATACGGCCTGCTCAACGGTAAGCCCGCCAAACTCGGAAATAATCAGTTCGATTCCCGGATAGTTATGGCGAAATTCATTAATCAATCCGGCCATTTGGGTACCGACCATCGGTGGAATACCCAACTTAAGCTGGCCGCGTTTCACCGTGCTGATATCTTCTAGCTCTGCTCTTAATTGGCTAAATTGATCCAGTATGGCTAGGCCGCGTTGATAAACCGCTTGTCCACTGTCGGTAAGATGTAAACGACGCCCTTCGCGGATGAGCAGCGTACATCCCAGTTCATCCTCTAGATGGCGCAGCATTTTGCTGATGGTTGGCTGGGTAACAAACAGTTTTTCCGCCGCGCGAGTAAAGCTTTGTTGACGTACCACTTCCACGAAATAGCGCAGCGTTCTGACGTCCATGGTGTCTCCATAAGAGCGTTTTGTTGATGGAATAACAAAGTATGCCAATTTGGCATAAAGGCAATAATATTAATTCATTTTATGCAGGTATTGTTTACTGCCTATACTGTGCGCTCATTCACACTTTTGCTCATTCTGAGGTTATCATGTCTCTGGCGTTGCGCTCTCGCGCACCGTTCGTCCTAAGCCGCTTACAGGTGCCTGTTCAGGTTGCTTTGTATGCCGCACTGTTTTTGGTTGCACAATGGGCAGTGGTTAGATTCCACCTTCCTCTTCCCGCCAATATCGTGGGTATGCTGATGCTGCTGGCGATGATCGTTTTACGCGTTTTGCCTATCAAATGGGTAAAGGCAGGGTCGCGTTGGTTATTGGCTGAAATGTTGCTGTTTTTTGTTCCTGCCGTGGTCGCGGTGGTGAATTACGCTTCGCTATTAATGGTAGAAGGTTGGCGAATTTTTGCCGTGATTGCGGTGAGTACCACGCTGACGCTCGGTTTGACAGCGTTGGTCGTGGACAGGGTTTATCGTTTCGAGATTTATCTACAGCGTAAAAAGCAATCAGCCGCCTATAAGCGAGATCGCGCATGAGTAGTTTAAGTATCAGTGTGCTGTGCTTGTTGATGACGCTAGCGCTCTATTTTGCCAATAAGAAAATATACCGTCGCCTTCATACCATTTGGATGATGCCGCTGGTTTTAACACCGCTGATTCTAGTGCTGTTTTTGGTGGTCACACATGTTTCCTATCAGGATTACATGGGAGAGAGCCGATGGTTACTTTGGCTATTGGGCCCTGCGACTATCGCGTTTGCGGTGCCGGTTTATGAAAACATGACGGTCATTCGCCGCCACTGGATGTCGTTGAGCGCGGGTGTGATTACGGCAACGGTCGTTGCGGTGAGCAGTTCGGTTTGGTTAGCTCGGCTGTTAACGTTGCCGGAGGAAGTACAGCGCAGCTTGGCTGTGCGTTCAATCACTACGCCATTTGCGTTGGAAGCGGCTAAACAGCTAGGTGGGCAACCTGATTTAGTGGCGCTGTTTGTGGTGATTACCGGTGTTTTCGGTATGGCGGTTGGCGATATTTTATTCCTACGGTTGGCGGTGCGCAGCGGTATGGCGAAAGGGGCCGGATTAGGTGCTTCGTCGCATGGCGCGGGGACTGCGAAAGCCTATGAGATAGGGCAGACAGAAGGCGTGGTTTCAAGTTTAGTTATGATGTTAGCGGGGGTAGTGACCGTGGTTCTAGCCCCGCTGATCGGCCATGTGATGTGGTCATGAATTTTAATAATAAGCCTGTTTAAAACAGCGCTATAGCTGCAAGAGTTTGCCTCTGCCTAGCACCCGCACGGCAGAGGTTTTTTTTGCCCTATTTTCAGCGCTGCTATTGGAACATTTTTTCCAAATACTGGCTAAGGCGCGCGCGTGAAGTGAAACCATGTGGAATACCAACGAACGCGGTATCTACCGCATGGGGATCCTGAGGGAAGCGCGTATAGGCCACGCTGCTGCGTATCGGCTCCGCGGGGTGCGCAAATTTCAGACTTTTCTGTCCGAGCGCAGGATGGATAACCAGCGCGGTTCGACCCATTCTGGCCTCGCGGTTAACATAGACGTAGTGATCGCCTTTATGAAAACCATAGGCTTTATCAGTCACGTAATCTCTAATAAAACCAGTTCGTTCAAGTACCTGTGCGACTTCGTCAGGGCGTAAATACATGCTGACTCTCCCATTGTTCTCTCTTATAGGCACAGACCATAGCGGATTGAAAATGTGGGACAACCGGACTTTTCTGGAAGAGAGATCCCACATGGTGCTCTGCGCAATGAGAATGATTAGCCCTGTTATGTGAAGCGTGACAAGAACATAACGGAGATACCTATCTACACTAAGCCTCGTGAATCCATTCGGTAACCCTTCAATTTGTATAAGGAAACGAGCAAATGAAAAAAATAACTAAGGGCTTTTTCTCACTGAGCGCATTGGCGTTATTCATTCCGCTGGCGGCTCAGTCTGCGGATGTTTCTCCCGCTGCGCCTGAGGGTTACCAGCTAGAACAAGTTCTCATTTTTAGCCGTCATGGTATTCGTGCACCGCTGGTAGGATATGGCGATATCTTGGCAGAATCGACGCCACATCAATGGCCAGTTTGGAAAACGGAAGGGGGATTGCTGACGCCTAAAGGGGCTGAAGTAGAAACACTTTTTGGTAAATATATGCGCGATTGGCTTGCCCAAACCGGCATTTTGCCTGCGGGCGGTTGCCCAACCGACGGTGCCGTATTTGTTTACGCTAATAGCCTACCTCGCACCATTGATACCGCGAAAAGCTTTGTCAGCGGCGCATTTCCCGAGTGTTCACTCAAGGTGAATCATCAGGCCAAAATTGGCACCATGGACCCGACGTTTAACCCAATAATCACCGCTAAAGTTACTGATGAATTCAAACAAAAAACCATCGAGTCGATCAACCAACATGCGGGACAGGGGGGGATTGACGGTCTTAACGAGCGTCTGAAACCAAACTATGCGGTACTTCAGCAGGTGATGGACTACGGGCAATCGAAAGTTTGTACCGAGAAAAAAACCTGCTCTTTGGCGGAACAGCCAAATACGGTCAATATCGTTCAGGACAAAGAGCCCGGTATTACGGGGCCGCTACGTGTAGGAACCGGTGCATCTGATGGGTTTATGTTGCAGTATTACGAAGGATATCCGCTGAAAGAGGTGGCTTGGGGACAAATCACCGATGAAAAACAGTGGCAGCAATTGGAAGAGATAAAGAATCTTTATCATGAAACCCTTTTTGGCTCGTCGACGGTAGCCCAAAATGCGGCGGCACCTTTGATGCGTTTCGTTAGCGCAACGCTGGTGGGAACGCCAGATAACAATGCGCTGGCGGCAGATGCCCATAAAGCGAAGGTTGCGGTGTTGGTGGGGCATGATTCCAACATTGCGTCTTTATTAGCAGCCATGAAAACGGCCGAATATGAACTGCCTAAGCAGTATGAGAAAACCCCAATCAGCGGGAAAATTGTTTTCCAACGTTGGCATGATAAAAACGACAATCGTGATTTGATGAAGATTGAATACGTATATCAGTCAACCGATCAAATCCGCAATGCTACGCCGTTATCATTGTCATCACCGGCTCAGCGTGTGGTTTTACAAATCGATGGTTGTAAAATTGATGCCAACGGTTTCTGTCCAATGGATGATTTTAAAACCGCGATAGCGAAAGATATTCAAGGACAGTAAAGATAATCTGCCTGAGCACCGCGCATATTTGCCGTGCTCAGGCGTTAAGCTTGTTTGAGGAACGTTTCGCCACTCAAATCTGAGATACTTTGTCATCGCTATGATGTTCTGATACTTTGTCACGATTACTCGTTACTGGATACTCGCATGTTTACCCATATCGCCTTATCGACGCTGAATGGCTTGGAATTGATGGTATATAACTATGTCATCAAAAATAAAGATAAGGTGATGTATATGACTATCCGCGAACTGGCGGATGAGGCGGATGTTTCCACTACCACCATATTACGCTTTTGCAAGAAAATGAATTGCAGCGGTTATTCTGAATTTCGTATTCGTTTTAAACTTTATCTTGAGCAAGAAGAGAAACTATTATTGACCTCCGGAGCGAGTGAAATAATGAGCTTCTTTAAAAGTATTCATAATGATGAGTTTGAAGCACTTATTACTCGCACGGCGAAAAAAATTGCTGAGGCGGAAAGAATAATATTTGTTGGTGCCGGTACATCGGGTACGTTAGGGAAATATGGCGCACGTTTTTTCTCTAACGTAGGCAAGTTTAGTAATTATATTGACGATCCCTATTATCCTATTAGTACGGATATGTATAAAAACGCGATTGCGATTATTTTATCCGTTTCTGGTGAAACTCCAGAGATATTAAAATTGGCGAGCCAGTTTAGCCTGCATCATTGTAAAATCATCAGCATTACCAACAGCGAAACCTCTTCTTTAGCCCGCATGGCAGACTTCAATCTTTCCTATCACATGCCACAAATCCTGATTGCCAGTGAATATAATATCACCACCCAGGTTCCGGTGATTTATATGCTAGAGGCAATAGGAAAGAAATTGGCAAAGAATATTTCTAGTTAATAATTGAGACATTGATCTGATAAAAAACAACGTGTTTTTACGGTGTGACAAATCACATTTGTGTTTTTTTGTTATATCGTGACATTAATTAATTCTTTGCTACTATCCAAATTATAAATCATGAATATTCCCCTGCCGTTTATTAAAAGGGGTTTCTGTTCCTACAGAAGGACTCATTCTATGGCAATTAATTATGCGGACTCGGCCAAGGAAATTGTAAAATTAATTGGTAGCGATAATAATGTGATTAATGTCACACATTGTGCAACGCGTCTACGATTTGTATTAAAAGATAATTCGCAGGTAGATAAAGAAACCCTTAAGCGTGTTAAAGGCGTTATTACGGTTATTGAGTCTAGCGGACAATTACAGGTGGTGATTGGGAACCATGTGGGTGATGCCTATCGAGAGGTGCTAAAGCTGATTCAGGTGGATGAAAATGCCGCCGTCAGCGCACCTAACGTCGGCATTGTTAGCCGCCTGATGGATATCATTTCCAGTATTTTTGCGCCTTTTCTCTACCCGCTGGCTGCATGTGGTGTTCTGCAGGGGCTGATTTCCCTGTTTGCCGTTTTAGGCTGGATGGACCCTGCCAGCGGAACCTATCGCATCTTAAATTTCGTTTCATGGACCGGATTTACTTTCCTGCCGGTGATGGTGGCTTACACTGCTGCGAAGAAATTTAACGTTAACCCATTTACTGCCGTGATCGCCGCCTGTGCGCTGGTTTGCCCTGACTATATGAGCATGCTGACAGCCAACAAGATCCTGCTGGTTAACTCAGCCGATCCGGCAATGCAGGAGTTGATGAAAGAAGCGGTGAATAATCCGCAGATCGCTCGTGTGCTAACGGAAGTTGTGGGGATCCCACTTAGCGCCGATCCGCTGACGTTCTTAGGCATGCCTGTGGAGTATTTGAGCTATACCTCGGCGGTTATTCCGATCATCTTGATGGTGTGGATGATGTCGTACGTGCAGCGTTTCTTTGAACGTATTCTGCCGCTGGTGATCCGCAATCTGTTCACGCCGATGTTTTGTCTGGCGATTATTGTTCCTCTGACTCTGCTGGTATTTGGCCCGATTGGTAACATGATCGGCGGTGCCATCGGCGGGGTTTACAACACGCTTTATCACCTCAGTCCTGCGGTAGCCGGTTTTGTGGTTGGCGCGCTGTGGACACCGTTAGTTACCTTGGGTGTGCATTGGGGGATTACTCCGGTCACCGTGGGCAACTACGCGACCTTGGGTTACGACACCTTTACTGGCCTACAAGCATCCGCTGTGTTTGCTATGGCGGGCGCCGTTCTGGGCGTTTACTTGAAATCCAAAGATGCCGAGATGAAACGCGTTGCGCTGTCTGCGGGGATGACGGGTCTGTTCGGGATTACTGAACCTGCAATTTATGGCGTGGCATTACGGTTAAAACGTCCGATGGTGTGTGCCTGCATGGCGGGTGCGGTTGGCGGCGCCATTGCCGGTTCCTTCAATGCGGTATCGTGGAGCTACTGTATCCCAGGGATCGCGGTGCTGCCGGTGTTCTTCAAAGAAGGGCATCTGCCTCAGTTCCTCGGTTTCGTCCTGTCGATAAGCGTGGCCTTTGTCCTCGGTGCCGTATTCACCTGGTTTGCCGGATTTAAAGAAGAAATTCCAGCAGCAGCAACAGATACTAAAGCAGCGGCGCAGCCTGAAGTCGCTTGATTACGCAACAAAATTCATTAAAGAAGAGAGCAACAGCATGAAACAACAACGGTTACCGGATGATTTTCTGTGGGGCGGCGCGGTCGCGGCTCATCAGGTTGAAGGCGGCTGGGATCAGGGCGGCAAAGGGCCAAGCATCGTTGATGTCTTATCCAGCGGATCGCATGGCGTCGATCGCGTGATCACCGATGGCATCCAAGACGGTTACCTTTATGCTAACCACGACGCGGTTGATTTTTATCATCGCTACAAAGGTGATATCGCGCTGTTTGCTGAGATGGGCTTTAAATGTTTTCGGACTTCAATTGCGTGGTCGCGCATCTTCCCGAAAGGGGATGAAGTAGAGCCGAACGAAGCGGGATTACAGTTTTACGATGAGATGTTCGATGAGCTGTTGAAATATGGCATTGAGCCGGTGATTACGCTGTCGCATTTCGAAATGCCGTGGCATTTGGTGAAAGAGTACGGCGGTTGGAAAAATCGTAAAGTCGTTGATTTCTTTGTTCACTTTAGCGAAGTGGTGATTAAACGTTACCAACATAAAGTGAAATACTGGATGACGTTCAACGAGATCAACAACCAGCGTAACTGGAAAACACCGCTGTTTGGTTATTGCTGTTCAGGGGTGATTTACACCAATGAGCCTAACCCTGAAGAGTGCATGTATCAGGTACTGCATCACCAGTTCGTTGCCAGCGCGCAGGTGGTGAAATTAGGGCACGATATTAATCCTGCACTACAAATCGGCTGCATGATTGCAATGGTGCCGCTCTACCCGTACTCCTGCCATCCCGATGATGTGATGTATGCGCAGGAAGCGATGCGTGAGCGTTTCCTGTTTGGCGATGTGCATATGCGTGGTTATTACCCTTCATACATTCTTAAAGAGTGGGAACGCAAAGGGTATCACATTGAAATGCAACCGAATGATAAGCAGATTTTGTTAGACGGATGCGCGGATTATATCGGCCTGAGCTACTACATGAGTAATGCGGTGCAGGCAAACTCGGCGGGAACAGGAACGGCGCTGGCGGGCTTTGAGGGATCGGTACCGAACCCACATGTGAAAGCGTCAGAGTGGGGATGGCAGATCGACCCTGTAGGCCTGCGTTATACGCTGAACATTTTGTATGAGCGTTATCAGAAGCCGCTGTTTATCGTTGAAAACGGCTTTGGTGCGGTCGATAAAGCCGGTGCCGATGGGCAAATTCACGATGATTATCGTATCGCGTATTTAAAATCCCACATCGAGCAGATGAAA
Organism: Hafnia sp.; assembly: GCF_036648275.1. NCBI lineage: Bacteria > Pseudomonadati > Pseudomonadota > Gammaproteobacteria > Enterobacterales > Hafniaceae > Hafnia > Hafnia sp. Next base: position 58,495 of record NZ_JAVXIQ010000012.1, read on the forward strand.
AAAGCAGTGATCGACGACGGCGTTGAGCTGATGGGGTACACCCCGTGGGGCTGCATTGATTGCGTTTCTTTCACTACTGGTCAATACAGTAAGCGCTATGGCTTTATCTACGTTGATAAACATGATGATGGCACTGGCACGCAGGAACGCTCGAAAAAACAGAGTTTCGATTGGTATAAGCAAGTGATTGATAGCAATGGTGAGAAGTTGTAGTAGTTTGATTTAAATAAAAAAACAAAAAAGCCATCGGCTATTCGCAGATGGCTTTTTTACGTCTTCAAATCAGACGATTTTATTTTTTGCTTAATGAATTGAAGATGGTGAACTGCTTACAAATATAGGTCTGGCCACCCATCGTCAGATTGTATAAGTCATTGCCTGGTGTGCCAGGATGACCCATTTTGATGCCGAAATTGATGGTGGTATTCGATGGATCTGGCGTGAACTGTTTGGTTTTCTCATCGTAATTAGACAGCACATACTGCACTTTCTCGCTCTCGTCGTCAGTACGATTCCCGTAATAAATCTGCGATGCCTTGCTGATAGGGTCAGTGATTTGCAACACCATCACATTCTCGTTGCTGATGGCGCTGGAGAGCACTTTAAACCCGCCGCAGGTGGTATAACCTACCGCATGATAGTTGCCGATCATCGGCTGTGCTGGCGTTGCGGCCAGACTGGCGAACGGTGAGAGAACGAATAAGGCTAACAGTGTTTTCTTCATGAAATTGTTCTCAATGGTTAAAAATTAAACTATTCAGCGTGTTAAGCTAATTCGCTTTTATTTGGTCAGTAGCTTGGACAACAGATTCTATAAAACCTTCGGTATCTGTCCAATTTGCACTGCAAGAATTTATGTCTAGAGGCTGGGGGTTGGAAAGCTTTTCTCGTGGCTTTGAAAGTAAAGATATATAAATTATTTATAATTCAATGAGATGATGTGACAATCATTATTGTCTGAACGTTTCAAATTGAAAATACCAGCAACACTTTTTAGGAATCAATGACTTTCAGCATTGTGCTATGAGCAAAAAGACGCCTATCCATATAACTTATAAGGTAGTGCGCCTTTTCTTTTGCGTTATCAGGTCATCAGTCCTGCATCAGAGCACTCCGTCCACCGTCCATCACGATGGTGGTTCCCGCGATAAATCCAGCCGCGGGGCTAGATAAGAACAAACACAGTTCGCCCACTTCTTCAGATGTTCCGATACGGCCAACGGGATGTTTGGCGATAGTTTCTTGCCGCGCTTTTTCTCCGTCGCCGTGTGAGTCAAACCAAACCTGATTTCCTGCTGTATCAATAAAGCCTGGCGCGATCCCCACGCTGCGAATAGCCGGCCCCCATTCAATGGTGAGGCTTTGTACCAGCGAGAGCAACGCACGCTTGGTGATGTTGTAAGGCGCGCAGCCTGGCATGGTTGAAAAGGCGTGGTTTGAGGTCATCACCAGAATAACGCCCCGTGATTTCTCTAACATCCCACGGCAGCATTTCGCCATATACCAATGTGAGCGCAGGTTAAGATCGAGATTGTGGTGCCAATCTTCCAGTTCGCAATCAATGCCTTTAAAGACGTTTTTGCCTGCGTTAGAAACCAATACGTCAAGGCGGCCAAAACGTTGCTCAACGGCGGTAATAAATTCGCTGATGCTTTCGGTGCGGGTGATATCGACCGAGTAGTAGCAAAAATGTTCGGGGTAGTGCTCTAAAAGCGTTTTGGCATGGGGCGCTTTTTCCAATGAGGAAAAAGCGCAGCCAATAACAATATCACCGTTTTTCAAAAATGTTTGCGCGATGGCGTGGCCGATGCCTTGGCTGGCTCCGGTCACGATGACAACGCGCGGCTGCTGGGCTGGTGTAGACATAAATACTCCGTCAGTTTAAAGAGCAAATGTTGAAATGAAACTGTCGATCATCAGACGATCTTGCTCCGTCAGTGACCAGCCAGGGTGGCGACAGTAATCGCTGGCGATGATCCCTCGGCGTTGCAGGATCGTTTTCTCCACCTGAATGATGTATTCGCAGTGCGTCATCCAACGCTGGATCCACGGCAACAGCTGCTGATGTAATTCTTGTGCAGCGGCTTTTTCACCTTGCTGCCAGCGCTGATAAATCTGTACATAGATCTCGCTGAAGGAACAACCGGGCATCACGCCTTTGCCTCCCGTCTCAAGCATTTGCAGCATATAAAGCCCTGCATAACCGTTGAGAACGCTGGCCTGAGGCGCTTGTTGTAAAAATTCACGGGTGTAATCCACCGGTGGATTGCATTCAATTTTAAACACCGCGTGTGGATAGCGAGTTGCCACCTCGGCCAGCTGTGCAGGGGTGATAGCCAGCCCAGTCTCACCCGGTGCGTATTGCACCATGACCGGAATATCGACCGCTTCTAGCACCGAGAAAATATGATGTGAAATCGCCTCTGGGCTCGGCTGTAGGAAGAATGGCGGCAATAGCATGAGTGCATCGGCACCACGCTTTTGATAGTCGCGAGCGCGCTTAACGGCAACCTCAGTGCTGTGGTCGGTGACTGAAATGGCGCGAAAAACACCGCTGCCGCGAAGGTCAGATAAAAACTGATTGGAAAGCAGTAAGCGTTCAGCATCATCCAACTTAGGAAATTCACTGGCGATGCCAAATAGGGTTAATCCCTGAATACCGGTTGCCGCCAGATGCTCCAACATACGGCCAAAGCTTGAGTAATCCAGTTCGCCCTGCGATGTGAAGGGCATGGCTGCAATCGGATTGACGCCACAGATATCTGTTGATTGGTACATGATGATTACTCCTCATCTCGGTCTGCAAGCACGGCACCTTGTGCCGCAGGCAGTGCCCAGCGGCGGTATAAACGTAGGAATCCGCGTGGTACCTGTTTTTCAATCGGAACCCAATGCTGGCGGCGCTCTGCCAACGTGGCTTGGTCAACGTTCAATGTGAGTTCGCGGGTCGGAATATTGATAGTGATGATGTCGCCATTTTCGACCAACGCCAGATCGCCGCCGTCACTGGCTTCAGGTGAAATATGACCAACAAACAGCCCGCGGTTGGAACCGGAGAAGCGGCCATCGGTGATTAACGCACAGCTATCAGAAAGCCCCATGCCCTCTAGATATTTCATGGGCTTATACATTTCCGGCATACCTGGCCCGCCTTTGGGGCCTTCATAGCGCAGAACCAGCACGCTGCCAGACGCGATCTCGCCGGAAAGAATGGCATCAACCGATTCCTGCTCGCTGTTGAACGCGACCGCAGGGCCAGTGAAGGTCATCAGGTGTTCAGGCACGGCAGCCGGTTTAACGACGCAGCCGAGCGGCGATAAGTTGCCATGTAAGACCGCAACCCCTGCCTCATTGCGCACCGGAATGGCCAATGTGTGAATGACTTCAGGGCGATGACTGACTGGAACCTGAGCCAGCCATTCGCCTTTGGTTTGTCCATTTACGGTGAGCGCGTTGAGATCCATCAGCGACGCGATCTCTTTTTCGACCGCCGCCACGCCACCTGCCTCCCAGAAATCGATCATGTCGTATTCTGATGCTGGGTAGAGCGACGCAACGAGAGGAACCTGATGGCTTAGCTTATCGAAGTCTGACAGCGGTAGATGACCGTATTCCCCTTCGTAATGAATCGCCTGTAAATGCAGGATCGCGTTGGTTGAACCGCCGGTTGCCAGTAGATAAATCATGGCGTTACGAATTGACTGCGGCGTGATAATTTGCCGCGCATTGATGCCGCGTTTGACTAAGTCAACGGCGGTTTGGCCGGTGCGGAAAGCGCATTCGCGACGCGCTTGAGATATGGCGGGAAGCATTGCGCTGCCTGGCAAACTCATGCCTAAAACCTCTGAGATACTGCACATCGTATTGGCGGTGCCATACATGGTGCAGGAGCCAGGTCCGGGCTCGGCGATATCTTCGATATGCCGGAACTCGGCTTCGTCAATTTCACCGCGTTTTTTCCAGCCAATAGCCTCGGTAACGATATTGCCGTCCCAATGTTTGCCGTGATATTCCGCCGGATACATTGGACCACCGTTAACCAAAATGGCTGGAATATCCAGACGTGCTGCGGCCATGAGCATCGCGGGGACAATTTTGTCACAGGAGCCGAGCAGCACCATGCCGTCAAAACGGTGGGCGCGCATCATCACTTCGATTGAGCTGGTGATCACTTCGCGGGCAGCAAGAATGTAGCGCATGCCCAAATGCCCCTCGGCGATACCGTCGCAGGGTGCAATAGTGCCAAAGACCATGCCAACGCCGCCGGCCTCATCAATTCCTTTCAGCACTTCGGCGGTAAGCTCATTGAGGTTCGCATGACCAGCCGTAGCGTTGGTATAGCTGTTTACGACCGCAATGACCGGACGACGTAGCTGCTCATCCGTATGCCCCATTGATTTGTACAGCGCACGCTTAAGCGCGCCGTCGTCGCCGCTTAATACTGGGTTAAAATGACCATCACCACAGGTGCCACAGCTTTTACATCCACTCATAAACTGCCTCTTTTCAATAACGATACAACGCCCACCGTGCTTTGCACTTAGGATCTGCCTGCATCACGGCGGGGATTAACCAGCTTGGCTGGTAACAAAAACATCAGGGGGGCGCACAGCAATAAAAATGCGGCGAGGATATACAGCCCGACATTGGTGCTGCCGGTATTGTCTTTGAGCCAACCAAGAACCGTAGGGCCAAAGAATCCAGCCAGATTGCCGACTGAATTAACTAGTGCGATACCCGCAGCGGCAGCGGTGCCAGACAGCAACGTACCGGGAAGGCTGATATAGGTTGGGATCAGCGCCAAAGTGCCGGACATCGCCAGACATATCCACGCCATCATCCATACAGTTGAGCCGCTGCAATATGCGCTGAGCGTGAGCCCCACCGCGCCCAGCACCGCAGGAATGGCAATGTGCCAGCGCCGCTCGCAGTGCAGATCGGAGTGACGACTGTTCCACACCATGAAAATGGCGCCGAAAACATAAGGTAGCGCGGCGAGTAAGCCGATATGGAAATCGTCACTCACGCCAGAACTTTTAATGATTGAAGGAAGCCAGAAGTTGATGCCGTAGTAGCCAATATTGAAGCTGAAAAAGATCAGCGCTAACAGCCAAACGTAGCCATTACGAAACATCATTTTTAGGCTTTGTGGTGGCTTGCCTGCATTCGCTTTCAGGCTGCGTTGACGGTCGATTTCAAGGTCGTCGCTGACGACCTGCTTTTCCTCATCGCTAAGCCAACGGGCTGATTTCACGTCGTTGTCGAGATAACGTAATACGACGAATGCCAGTAAGAACGAGGGGATCGCTTCGACCACAAACAGCCATTGCCAGTTATGTAGACCTTCAACGCCTTCAAACGCTTTTAGAATAAAACCAGACAGCGGGCTGCCAATGATGGTGGATAGCGGTGTGACGAGAATAAACAGCCCCAACGTGCGAGCCGATCGCCACGATGGAAACCACAGCGTGAGATAAAACACGATGCCGGGGAAGAATCCCGCTTCCGCCATGCCCAGTAGGAAGCGAAGCACGTAGAACTGAGTGGGTGTTTTTACGAAGATCATCAACGCAGAGAGAACGGCCCAACTGATCATGATCCGCGCGATCCAAAAGCGCGGGCCAAAACGCTGCATCAGCAGATTACTCGGCAGCTCAAACAGAAAGTAGCCGATAAAGAAGATCCCCGCGCCTACGCCGTATACGGTATCGCTGAAGTTGAGTGCATCCTGCATATGCAGTTTGGCAAAGCCGACGTTTACGCGATCCAAGTAGGCGAAGAAGTAGCACAGGATCAAAAAGGGAATGAGGCGGCGGGTAATTTTGTTATATACCGCGGCGATCCTTTTTTCATTTTCAGAGGTATTACTGATGTCCAAAGCTGTCATAGGTGACCTCGACGAAACAAAAATAATCGTGAATTAAAGAGCGCTGCCGATGCTTTTCAGCGGTGAGCCAGCCATCAGGTTTTTCTCGATGTTTTCCAGCGAGATATTTTTAGTTTCAGGGACAAACAGCAGGGTCAGCACGATGCAGACCACGTTGAGTCCGGCATAGAGCCAGAACGTGCCCGCGCTGCCGACGGTGTCGATGAGAGTAAGGAAAGTGGCGCCGATAATCATATTGGCGATCCAGTTGGCCATGGTGGAGCAGGTGACGCCAAAATCACGGCCAGCCAACGGTTGGATCTCGGAACAGAGCACCCAGATCAACGGGCCAGCGCTCATGGCGAAGCCGACGATAAAGATCAGCAATAGCGTGACGGCGGTATATTGCTCAGTGGCGCTGGTGATGCCGACAAAGAACATATATCCCATTGATGCCATGCAGATCGCCATTACGCTAAAACCGAGTTTGAGGATCGGTTTACGTCCCCAACGATCCACCAAGCCAATGGCGATAAAGGTGGCGAGCACGTTGGTAAGTCCTGCGATAACGGTTCCCCACATTTGCTGTTTGGTAGAGGCAAATCCAGCAATGGCGAAGATCTTCGGTGCGTAATACATGATCACGGTCATGCCTGTGAACTGCTGCATAAACTGCAACAAAATGCCCAGATAGGTGGAGCGGCGGAAATGACTATTGGCGCGGAACAGCTGCCAGCCACGCTGTTTTACCTGCACGCTTTGGCGAATGGCCTCTAGCTCGGCGTGGGCTTCCGTGTGGGTGGAACGAAGCAATAACAGAACTTTTTCTGCTAGCGCATGTTTGTCTTTCATCATCAGCCAACGAGGGCTTTCTGGCAGCGTAAGTACGCCGACAAACAGGATCAGAGCAGGGATGGTAATAATGCCCAGCATCCAACGCCAGTTACCGCTGGCGCTGAGCGCCGTATCGGATAAAAAGGCGGCTAAAATCCCAATAGTGATCATTAACTGATACAGGGAAATCATGCTACCGCGGATGTGTTCTGGCGCGATTTCAGAGAGATAGAGCGGCGCCACAAAGGAGGCCACGCCAACCGCTGCACCGAGCAAAAAGCGCGAAATAATCAGCATCTGCAAATCACCTGCCAGCGCACAGCCAATCGAACCGACCACAAATAAAACAGAGCCGATGAGCAGCGTTTTTTTACGTCCAATTCGAGTACATAGCGGGCCACTGCATAGTGCGCCGAGCGCCGCACCTAACATCATGATGCTGACAACCATCTCTTGCTGGTGGCTGCTAAGGGCGAATTCTTTAGCTAAGAACGGGAGAGCTCCGGCAATCACGCCCATATCTAGGCCGAAGAGCAAACCAGCCAATGCGGCTAAAAAACAGATCAGCAATGTTTGCCGATTGGTGTGGGGTACAGACTGCGGAATTGAATGCGTAGTCATGGTAAGCCTCTAAAATAATTAATTGTTTTAATGATTATTCAGGGTGAACAGCGTGGCTCGCTGTCCGGTGTAGGAGGTTTGATAACGTAAAAGTGCGCCTTCAATGTTGGCAGGCTCGACGAGTCCATCAGACGCTGAAGTGATATAGAGATCGTGCAAATCTGGCCCGCCGAAGGCACCGCTTGTCGGTTGAGTGACGGGAAGTGAATAGGTTGCCAGCCATTCAGGTGCGGCATCGCCCAAGCGGTAGGCCGTGATACAGGCGCTTCCCCAGCAGGCATTGAGCAATATTCCGTTATGCGTAAGCGCTGAGCCGTCGGCCAGCAGCGAGGCGATCGGCCATTCGTGCAGGCTGGTTTCGCTCATGCGCGGAGCATCACAGCGACAAAAACAATGGCGAAAAGTATCGGCAAACCAAGCGTGTTCGCCATGCCAGACCAACGTATTGGGAACGTGCTGCCCGCTGAGCATTTTCTCTGGCTGGGCGCTGCCGTAGGCAAAGCGATACCAACTGCCAATGGCTAACTGAGCGGTTTTGTCCATGGTGCTAAACCACAGCGAGCCATCTGGTGCAATGGCCGCTTCGTTCGGGCGTGTTCGATTATCTTCAGGCCAAGCACACAACGCGCGATGGCTTTGCTGGCGATAGTCGTACAGCATCACGCCCTGGGTGGTGAGCAGCAGAAATTGTTCAGGTTCGGTCGTAAGCAGCGCGGCGCTACAGAGAAAAGGTAATGCGTGGATCTCGATACGTTCCTCCTGCTGCGGCCAAAAGCGCAGCAGGCGGTGCTGCAAAATATCTACCCAGATCAGCGACTGAGAGCGGAAACACCACACCGGTGATTCCCCGAGCATTGCGCGGTAGTCGCCGACAATAGACGGATTTTGCAGCGCGTTGAGGTTCATTTTTTATCAGCCTGATGCCAAGCGTCGTGATAGGCCAGCGCTCGTTCACGTAGCGTGGTTAGCGATATATCCGGCTGATATAAGCCGCCGCCTAAACCAAAACCACGCGCGCCAGACTGCCTGTAGCGGCGCATTTGCTCGGCGTCAGGATGAATCCCGCCCACGGGTAGGCAAACGGCTTCGGCGGGTAAAACGGCTCGCATCGCTTTAACGATCGTGGGCGTTATCAACTCCGCGGGAAAGAGCTTGAGCGCGCTGGCACCGGCACGCAGTGCAGTAAACGCTTCACTCGGCGTTGCGATGCCGGGCAGGCTGGTAAGCCCTAACTCACAGCTGGCGCGGATAACAGAAGGCTCCATGTTGGGTGAGATAATCAACTGCCCACCGGCGTCAGCGACCTGATGAACCTGATGCTCGGTGAGCACCGTTCCGGCCCCAACGAATCCACGACTACCGACGGTTTTCGCCATAATCGCAATAGATTCAAATGGCTGAGGGCTATTAAGCGGCACTTCCAAATAGGTAAAACCGCATTCAAGCAGCATTTCTGCCACGCCCTGTGCTTCTTTAGGTGTAATCCCACGCAAAATAGCGATCAGCGGCAATGAGCACTGCTGCCAGCGAGCTGCAAAGCTAAGGTAGTTCATGCGAATGCTCCGTCTAAGGATTGATAGATTTTGCTCATGCCGTGGATAAAGCAGCTATCGCCATCGACAGAGGTCAACGTGATGCCAAGCAGACTGGCTGCGCGGGTATAGCGCTCGGAGAGTGCTGGTGAACCAACGAGCCACGCTTGGGTTTCTAATAAAGCAGCCAGTTCTGAGCCAATGAGCAATCCAGATAGGTAGCTAGCAACCTGAGCCGCGTTGATGACGCCGCCGAGTTTTAACGTGCGTGCAGAGAAGAGGGCGTTGCTGAGATAAGGAGCAGTTTGTGCATTCTGCACCCCAAGGGTGAAGGCGGGATTATCTTCACAAGGCTCCGGTAAATCTTTGCCTAGCAGTGAATGGTTCAGCATGACGGCGTAGATTTCGCCGGTCATAAAAGTGTTGAAGTGCAGAATATGGTCGTGCTCAAGCGTGGCGTGTTTGCTGTGCGTACCGGGCAAAATAACCCGATGACGTTCCTGAGGATATTGGGCTGCCAATCCAATCAGTTGAATTTCTTCACCACGCATGACATCCGGTAAACCGAAGGCGTTAACACCGCAGGCGCCGGCGACAATTCGGCAAGGGCTTCCCCATGAGGTAACAACCTGCGCGGTTTGCTGAGCAAAGCGTTGGCCACTGGCGGGTAATTCAACATAAGGCACTTCTTGCCAGCCCTGCTGTGAGCCGACCATTCCCGCCATGAGCAGAGGAAGGTTAGGGTGTTGCGCCAACCACGGGGCAATCAGTGGTAAAAGCGCAGCGTCAAACTGGCGATCGGGCACGCTAAGCAGCCCGCAATGTGCGCTGACGCTATCAATGCATTGGTTATGGTTCATCAGGAACGCACGAAAATTTGAGGTTCCCCAGTCGATCGCAATCCAGTGATTATTCATTCTTGACTCACAACAAATCAATTCTTGTATTACAAGAATAATGGCGAAAAAATAACCCTAGATCTGTGAAGGAGATCGAAAGTTAGTTACGCGTGAGGAAGAATGATGAAAAAAAGCCTAGAAAAAGTGCTGATATTTTTCTGGGATTTCACGCCAAATATGCTTATGAGCTGCGCTCAATAAGATATGGCGCATGCATTGACGGGCTGTATCTGCCTGTTTTAAACGGATGGCTTCAAATAGATCGCGGTGCTGCTGGACGGCGTCTTGGGTCAATTGGAGATCGTCTTCAAGCGTCTGCTTGAATGATAAAAGCATGGCGGCAGAGAGCGCGTTGCCCACGGAGGCGAGAAAAGGGTTATGACAGGCGCGCAGTACCGCTGTATGAAAGGCCAAATCGCCGCGCTCAAACTGCTCTGCGGAGTTATTTTTTTGCCCCGCCTGCATAGTAGTCCAAGCATCTTCGATAGTGGCTAAATCATGGCCGTTGGCGTTAAGTGCTGCCATTGCCGCAACGTCGGGTTCGAAAATGAGGCGGGTTAGCATCAGTTGCTCAACCAGTTCGGATTCAATCCCAACGTCTTCTAACCAAGAGAGCACTTCGGCATCCAGAAAGCTCCACTGCTCACGCGGCGTGACTGTGCTGCGGCGTTTAGCCTGAATCAGCAGCATTCCTTTGGCTCCCAGCACCTGAAGCGCATTTCTTACCGACGTTCTTGATGCGTCGTACTGTTGTGCCAGCTCATGCTCGCCTGGGATTGCCATGCCTTCTGCTAGTTCGCCACGAATAATACGAATCGCTAGATCACGAGTGATTGATTCAGAAACAGAAGACGTTGGTTTGCTCATGACTTTCTCGGTGGCCACAGTAAGTAGAAATAGGGTTTAGATTGAACGGAATAAACATCATGCTCGCACTATCTTAGCATTGTTACTTCTGAGGGGATATTGGTGAGAAATGAAGATGTTAGAGATAAATGGATAGCAAAAAGGCGCTTTATCTTGCGATAAAAGCGCCTTTTTTCAATACGTTAACTGATTAGTATCAGTTCATGCCGTATTTTTTCAATTTCTTACGCAGAGTTCCGCGGTTAATTCCCATCATCAGCGCAGCGCGGGTTTGGTTACCGCGAGTGTACTGCATCACCATGTCTAACAGTGGCTGTTCTACTTCAGCCAGTACCAGCTCATACAGATCATTAACGTCCTGACCATTCAGTTGAGCAAAATAGCCTTTCAGGGCTTGTTTAACCGAGTCACGCAGTGGCTTTTGAGTCACCTGGTCCTGGGAGTTTACGGTAGAAACGGTCAGTACGTCAGAATTTACGCGTTGTTCGAACATAGTTCTGTCAGCTCTTTTTTTACGCTAAGATTTTCGAAATATGCCTCCAACGCCTCCAGCTGTTCGCTGGCATCCTCTATGGCGTTGAATGTGCGCCGAAACTGGTCACATGGGGCGTGTTCTTGGAGATACCAAGATACGTGCTTGCGGGCAATGCGAAATCCCTTACCAGAACCGTAAAAATTATGCAGTTCTTGTACATGCCCTAATAACAAGTGCTTAACTTCCTCCAACGGCATGGGCGGAAGCAGCTCCCCTGTGTCCAGATAATGCTGGATTTCCCGGAAGATCCAGGGTCTCCCCTGAGCGGCACGTCCTATCATCAGAGCATCGGCTCCAGTGTAGTTGAGTACCTCTCTGGCTTTATGCGGGTCAGTTATGTCTCCATTCGCGATAATCGGGATGGAAACACTCTGCTTAACTGTCCGAATGCTGTCGTACTCCGCCTCGCCGTTGAATAAGCAAGCACGTGTTCGGCCATGAATAGTCAGGGCCTGAATTCCGCAGCGTTCAGCCAATTGGGCAATCTCAACACAGTTACGGTGTTCTGGGCTCCAGCCCGTACGAATTTTTAGCGTTACCGGTACATCCACAGCGTTAACTACCGCGCTGAGGATTTTTTCAACCAAGTCGGGATACTGCAAAAGCGCAGAACCCGCGAGTTTGCGGTTCACTTTTTTCGCTGGGCAACCCATATTGATATCAATGATCTGCGCGCCGCTATCAGCGTTGATTTTGGCAGCAGCAGCCATGTCATCAGGGTCACACCCGGCGATTTGCACGGCTCGGATCCCAGGCTCGTCTAAATGCACCATACGCAGACGCGACTTATCTGTCTGCCACACTTCCGGATTGGAAGAGAGCATTTCAGAGACAGCCATCCCTGCACCCATTTCGTAGCAAAGCGTCCGAAAAGGGCGATCGGTTATGCCGGCCATAGGCGCAGCAATAAGGCAATTTTTAAGTTCAATGTGTCCAATGCGCATAGACAAAGACTGACCATACTGTGTCCGCAAGGGCGCGTATATTACGCATTTTTGCTTGGATATGAAAGGCCAAACTTTGAACAATCCTCTGTTGTAGATCAATGAAATTGCGGGCTGAGGGCAGGGGTTTGATTATTTTTGTTGTTTAACATATGGTTATATTGCAATGGTTAAAAAATGCTCTTTTGTTTTTTACCTTTAGTATTCGTTGTTTTAACCTGTTTTTGGCAGTGGCATTCAAACAAATTGCTGATTAAAACAGCAATAATGGCGCTATAAATGGGATGCATATCGCATTTTAGAGGATGATATGGACAGTGAAATCGCATTATTTTGGTCGAAAATAGTACAAGCTCACCCAGATTTAGCTGGCCGTCCTTATCATGCTGAACAGTTTGGTTCCCCGGGTGAGTTAGCGCAGCAGCTTGCAGACCTTATCGTCAGCGGCGAAAAATATGCTACCTGCGGTGCTTTAGTAGAGTATCAGCAGCAGGGAAGCACCATTCCTCACGTGGGTTACCTGACTATTGTGCTAGATGGGCGTGAAAAGCCCGTGGCGGCGATAGAAACCACGCAGGTGTCTTTGCGTCGCTTTCGTGATGTAGACGCTGTATTAGCCGCGGCAGAGGGAGAAGGGGATAAATCTTTGGCTTATTGGCGGCAGGCTCATCAGACATTTTTTGAAACATCCCTTGCGGCAATAGATAAAAACTTCACTGAGGATATGTGGCTGGTCTGTGAGTATTTCCGGTTATTGGGTATTGCTGAAACAAAAACAGCGCCTGAATAAGGCGCTGTTTTTAACGATGGTTCGTTGTGAACGTGGGAATATCGCTTAGCGGCGAACGCCGGTAATACGGCACCACTCTTCGCGTTCTGCTACTGGATCGATAATGAATTTATCTTCGTATGCTTCTGCAACGCTTGGTGCCTGCGTTGCCAATACACCAGATAGGCCCAAATGGCCGCCTGATTTTGGCAGATCGCTGATCAGCGGTGCCAGTTCACGCAATGGACCTGCAAGAATATTAGCGACAACCACATCAGCACTCAGATCGGCTGGCTGATCTTTTGGCAGATAAAGCTCTAGACGTTCAGAAACACCGTTACGCTGGGCATTATCACGGCTGGCTTGAATTGCCTGCGGATCGATATCGATCCCAATAGCGCGTGCTGCACCCAGTTTTAGCGCGGCAATCGCCAGAATGCCTGAGCCACAGCCGAAGTCGATCACGGTTTTGCCTTCCAGATCCAAACCATCCAGCCATTGTAGGCAAAGGGCGGTGGTTGGATGCGTACCCGTACCAAATGCCAGACCCGGATCGAGCATAACGTTCACCGCGGTAGGATCGGGAACATCACGCCAGCTTGGGCAGATCCACAGGCGACGGCCAAACTGCATTGGGTGGAAGTTATCCATCCACTCGCGCTCCCAGTCTTTATCTTCGATCTGCTCGATTTTGTGGTGGAAGCCTTTGCCTAGTGCGGGATCGTTTTCCAGAATCGCGACAATCTCTTTCATATCGGTTTCAGCATCGTACAGGCCGATAACGTCGGTATCGCCCCACAGCAGGGTTTCACCCGGCAGCGGCTCAAACACGGGGTTGTCATGAGTATCTTGGAAGGTAACGGATACCGCGCCGCTTTCCATCAGCGCATCACTCAGTGATTCTGCCTGATTGCCGGTCGTATTGATTTTGATTTGAATCCAAGGCATCTCGAAGTCTCTATTTTGAATTTAATTCAGTGGCAGCGGACGTGGACGTACCACGTTCGCCAAAAAAGTTTCCGATCCAGAATGCCGCCAAGCTGATTAACAGTGACGGAATGATCGGATGTAAGCCGAAAATATGCCAGTCGGCTGTGGCAAGCGCGGTATAACACGCGGCACCGGCAATCATAGAGCTGAGCGCACCGTGCGCATTAGCGCGTTCCCAGTACAAACCCAGTACCAGTGGCCATAGGAATACCGCTTCGAGGCCGCCAAATGCTAACAGGTTCAGCCAGATGATCATCTCAGGTGGACGCCATGCTGCCAGCAGCAATAGCAAACCTAAAATCAGCGTAGACAGACTGGACATTCTTGCCAAACGCTTTTCATTTTTGAGCGCGTGAGGCTGCATTCCCAGGTACAAGTCTTTGACGATGGTCGCCGATGATTGTAACAGCTGAGCATTAATGGTGGACATGATCGCGGCCATCGGCGCAGCCAAGAAGATACCTGCGGCGAACGGCGGCAGAACTTTCACCATCAGCGTTGGAATAACCAGATCGGGCACTTTGAGATCGGGTAGAACCGCACGCCCAAGCGCACCGGCTAAGTGCATGCCAAACATCAGAATGGCGACCACGATGGTGCCAATAATAATGGCACGGTGCACCGCTTTGCTGTCTTTGTATGAAATACAGCGCACGGCGGTGTGTGGCAGACCAATCACGCCAAAGCAAACTAATACCCAGAATGACGCCATAAACGGCGCACTTAAAATATCGTCAGCCCCTTCCGGTGCAACGAGTTTAGGGTCGATATTTTTCAGGGTATCTACGGCGGCGTGCAAACCCCCTGCGGCATGGATAACGCCGGCAAGCAGAATGATGGTGCCGAGCAGCATTACCAGGCCCTGCATGGCATCGTTAAGCACGCTAGCACGGAAGCCGCCCACCGACGTATAGAGCGCAATACTGACGCCAAAAATTAGCAGGCCGGTGTCGTAAGGAATACCCGCTGCGGTTTCCAGCAGGCGTGCACCACCAATGAACTGTACGGTCATGGCGCCGATGAAAGCGACCAGCAGACTCAGGCTTGCTACCCAAACTAATAAACGGCTTTTATAGCGTGCATACAGCATGTCGTTAAGCGTAACGGCATCATATTTGCGTGCCAGAATAGCGAATTTCTTACCGAGAATGCCAAGAGATAGCCAAACGGCAGGCAGCTGTATCATCGCTAACAGCACCCATCCCAGCCCATATTTATAGGCCGCGCCGGGTCCACCGATAAACGAGCTGGCGCTAATATAGGTGGCGGTTAGCGTCATCGCGAGCACGAAGCCACCCATTGAACGATCGCCAATGAAGTAATCGTTAAGGAAGTTGCCCTTTTGGCGGCGACGATAGGCATATACCGATAAACCAAATACCAATAATAGGTAGCCTACCAGCGGTAAAATGACATCAGTCTGCATCATTGTTCCCTAAAGGTATGTCTTTAAAAATCAGGCGAACCATCGCCCAGCACAGCAAAATAAACACCAGCGGCAACAGTAAACAGGCCATTTCAAACCAATGTGGTAACCCTGTTATGCCCTGCAAGTTGTTTGGGATATATGCGGCAGCGATCCATAGCACCATATAAGCAATCGTTAGCCACAAAGCCCAGCGTGCTTCACGGTTCGCCTGCGAAAAGCGTGCATCCATGGGGATCTCCCCTGTTTGAATAAAAAGTCAGAAGGTACGGGATTTTACGGCAACCCTACGTTTTATGCAGCGTTATCGTTTCTCTGGACGATTCGGCAGCTAAAAAGCAAAAAGGCCGGTTACCCGGCCTTTTGAGGGAGCTAAAACTCACGCGCAGTTATTTTTCCTGCAAACCGAGTTTTTTCTCCAGATAATGAATGTTAGTACCGCCGTGTTGGAAGTTCTCGTCACTCATGATCTTTTGTTGCAGCTCAACGTTGGTTTTGATGCCGTCGATGATCAGTTCCGCCAACGCATTTTTCATGCGAGCGATAGCCACGTCACGGTTTTCACCGTAGCAGATAAGCTTACCAATCATGGAATCATAGTACGGAGGCACAGTGTAGCCTGCGTAGATATGAGATTCCCAACGAACACCAAAGCCACCCGGTGCGTGGAAGCGCGTAATTTTACCCGGGCTTGGCAAGAAGGTATCAGGATCTTCGGCGTTGATACGGCATTCTACCGCATGACCGCGAACCTGAACTTCGTGCTGTTTGATAGACAGAGGCTGTCCTGCAGCGATACGCAGCTGTTCTTTAATCAGATCGACGCCGGTGATCATTTCAGTCACTGGATGTTCAACCTGAATACGGGTGTTCATTTCGATGAAATAGAACTCGCCGTTTTCGAACAGGAACTCAAAAGTACCTGCGCCGCGGTAGTTGATGTCTACACAAGCTTTAGAACAACGTTCGCCGATGTAGCGACGCAGTTCAGGCGTGATGCCTGGTGCTGGTGCTTCTTCGACGACTTTCTGGTGACGACGCTGCATTGAGCAGTCACGTTCAGCCAGATAGATCGCGTTGCCTTGACCGTCTGCCAGCACCTGAATTTCGATGTGGCGTGGGTTTTCCAGATACTTCTCCATGTAAACCATGTCGTTGTTGAAAGCCGCTTTGGCTTCCGCTTTCGTCATGATAATGGATTGTTCCAGATCTTTATCGCCGCGAACAACACGCATACCGCGTCCGCCGCCGCCGCCAGAGGCTTTGATAATCACTGGGTAACCGATGCGTTTGGCGATGGCTTTGTTCTTCACCATATCGTCGCCTAATGGGCCGTCAGAACCCGGTACGCAAGGGACACCTGCTTTTTTCATCGCGCTAATCGCAGAAACTTTATCACCCATCAGGCGGATAGTTTCAGCGCGTGGGCCGATAAAGATAAAGCCAGAACGCTCGATTTGCTCAGCAAAATCAGCGTTTTCAGACAGGAAGCCATAACCTGGATGAATCGCTACGGCGCCAGTAATTTCAGCTGCAGAGATAATCGCAGGGATGTTTAAATAGCTTTTGACTGATTGTGCAGGGCCAATACAGACGGTTTCGTCTGCCAGCAGCACGTGTTTCAGATCGCGGTCAGCCGTGGAGTGAACTGCTACGGTTTTAATTCCCAGCTCTTTACAAGCGCGCAGAATACGCAGGGCAATTTCACCACGGTTGGCGATAACAATTTTATCTAGCATGACTCGCCTCGTTATTCGATGACGACCAGAGGCTCGTCAAATTCAACCGGTTGGCCGTTTTCCAGCAGAATGGCTTTCACCACACCGGATTTGTCGGCTTCAATCTGGTTCATCATTTTCATTGCTTCTACGATGCACAGTGGATCGCCAACATTCACTTTTTGGCCCACTTCAACAAACGCTTTCGCATCTGGGCTTGGAGTACGGTAGAAAGTACCGACCATCGGAGAACGTACAATGTGACCGCTAATCGCTGCCGGAGCTTCTGCTACAGGTGCTGCCGCAGGCGCTGCTGCTACTGGAGCTGCCGCTTGCGCAGGTGCTGCATAGTAAGGCTGCATCATAGGCATGCTGCCTGCTGCTGGGGCACGACTAATGCGTACTGATTCTTCACCTTCAGAGATTTCCAGCTCAGAAATGCCAGATTCTTCAACCAGTTCGATCAGTTTTTTGATTTTACGAATATCCATGTGTGATTCCGTACTCTTTGTTGTTACGTAGAATATAGATGCTCATCTGTCTGAACCTAAACCCTGGGTTCGGATCGACCGGGATGACATCCTTAGTTAAATTTTTTCAGGCGGTTAACTGCCGCCTGCAGGGCGAATTCGTATCCATCTGCACCCAAGCCGCAGATAACGCCAACAGCGATATCAGACAGATAGGAGTGATGACGAAAAGGCTCGCGTGCGTGCACGTTCGACAGGTGGATCTCGATGAACGGGATTTGAACTGCCAACAGTGCATCGCGGAGTGCTACGCTGGTATGCGTAAATGCCGCAGGGTTGATCAGAATGAAGTCAGTGTTGCCTCGGGCAGCATGAATGCGATCGATAAGCTCAAATTCGGCATTAGACTGCAAATGACTGAGCGAAACATTCAGCGCATCGGCGGCCTGTTCTAAATGGCTGACAATTTCTGGCAACGTGGTGCTGCCGTATTTGTCTGGCTCACGCGTTCCTAACAAATTTAGGTTAGGCCCGTTTAAAAGCAAAATGTTGAACTTATCTGCCATTGTGCTGCTATCTCCGGCAATCAGACGATCATCGTCAAAATAACCCTATGTCACCGACTTGTCACCTTTTCTGTGTCAATTTGTGGCACAGATCTGCGTATAAGGTCGGGCATTATAATGATTTCGTGGCAATTAGCAGCTAAATACTGGTCGAATCAGCGAAGATATTCAACTACGAACTTCGCTAGATAGAAACACGTTGAATGAATTTGAATAGAAAAATACTAATAAGTTCCAACCGTTACCGCCACCATTGGCGAATTTTCTGATAACGGAATGCTAACAATATAATCGCTCCAATCGCGTAAAAAATAGGCAATGGCGAGAGTGTTTTCACCGACCACAGGTAGTGAATCGGCGCTAGGATGGCCACAATATAGACAAAATTATGTAATTTCTGCCAGCCAGAACCCATTTTTCGCATCGCCCACTGGGTGGATGTCACCGTTAAAGCAAATAAAATCAGCCAACTGATGATGCCTAAGGTGAGATAAGGTCGCTTGATCAACTCACTGCCCAGCAGGGTGAAGTCTAACCCAAGTTCCAGAATTGTATAGCTGGCTAAGTGAATTGATGCCCAAACAAAACACCAAACTCCGAGCAAACGGCGGCAGCGAATTAGCAACGGTTGTTTTCCGTAGCGCGCCAGCGGGCTAATAAGAAGGGTGGCCAGCAGCAGTTTTAGCGCCATTCTGCCGGTGAAGTGCTGAATATCTTTAGCGGGATCGGCGCTAAGTAGTCCCTGTGTGGCCGCAAATACTAACCAAAGCAGCGGTAGGCTCGCCGCTAGCCAGATCAGCACTTTGACTATCTTTATCTGTTTGAGCGTCAGTCTTTTCATGTTTGGGCTGTTGACCTCGTACTCTAGGCTGCTGATGGATCATCTTGAGCACATCGGGTTAGTGGTTAGAAAAATTTCCTAAGATCCATGCCTTGATAGAGCGGTGCAACCTGTTCGGCATAACCATTAAAAAGCAGCGTTGGTTGGCGTTTGACGTCCAAAATGCCGCCAGAACCAATAAAACGTTCGCTGGCCTGCGACCAACGAGGATGATCGACATGTGGATTCACGTTGGCATAGAAACCATATTCGTCCGGAGCGCTGGCATTCCAGGTTGTCGGCGGTTCATCGTGAGTTAAGCGGATACTGACAATTGACTTAATCCCTTTGAAGCCATATTTCCACGGCACCGTGAGGCGCAAAGGGGCACCGTTTTGCGGCGGCAGCGCTTTGCCGTAGACGCCTGTGGTGATCATGGTGAGTGGATGCATGGCCTCGTCTAAGCGCAGACCTTCAATGTAGGGATATTTCAGCCCGCCGCCGATAAAGCGATCTTTTTGCCCCGGCATGTTGTCAGGGTCATAAATGGTTTGAAACGCCACGTAGCGAGCTTTGCTGGTGGGTTCCGCCATTTTTAGCAGTTTTCCCAGCTCAAACCCTACCCACGGCACCACCATCGACCAAGCCTCAACGCAGCGCATGCGATAAATGCGTTCTTCCAAGGCAAAGTGTTTATAGATGTCGTCCATATCGAGGGTGAGCGGTTTGGCGACTTCGCCGTCGATGCGAATTTTCCAGCCTTCGGTTTTTAACGTTCCAGCATTGGCTGCGGGATCGGCTTTATCCAAGCCGAACTCATAAAAGTTGTTATAGCCCGTCACTTTATCTTCCGGCGTGAGCGCGAGCTTTGCTTGGTACTCTGCCGGTTGGGTAAATTTCAATGGTTTACCTGCCGGAGCTGCGGGACGATCGTGCCCCTTAAACCAAGAGAGAAGATCGGCCTGAGCAGCATGGGGAAGCGCTAAAGATGCTGCGGTAATGCCTAACGCCTTGAGTACGCTGCGGCGTTGCTGAAACACGCTCTCCGGCGTGACATCTGATTCAGTGAATCTTGGAAATTTAGCCATGATAGATGCCTCTTGTTTTTCTTAATTATCGTCGCTGTTGAAAAACATGATGGCAGGAATTACGCGTAATGGAGGAGTATCACGAAATTGTTATAAACTCGTCATACTTAGCGTGAAGGTTCCCTCTCCTTCGCGGGAGAGGGAAGTGTTTAGCGTGAACGAGCAAGACGCTGCTTAGCGAACTTTCACTAAGGTGCGGCCCGTGACTTTGTTGTCGATTAAGGCCGCTGCGGCTTCTGCGGCTTTTTCCAGCGCAACTTCTGTTGACGCGTGTTCATAGAAGCTTTCTGGCAGTAAATCAGCCAAACGCTCCCATGCTTGGGTGCGGCGTTCATGCGGAGTCATTACGGAATCAACGCCTTGCAAACGCACATTACGTAAAATAAATGGCATCACGGTTGTAGGTAACTGATAGCCACCGGCTAGCCCACAGGCTGCAACCGTGCTGTTGTAGTCCATCTGAGCCAAGACTTTCGCCAGCACTTTATCGCCAACAGTATCAATTGCGCCTGCCCAAATTTGCTTCTCTAATGGTCGGCTGTCGGCGGTGAACTCACTGCGTGGCAGAACACGTTCTGCTCCCAGTGATTTTAGATACTCTTCATTACTGTCACGGCCGCTCACGGCAACAACGTGATAGCCCAAGCGAGTCAGCAACGCAATGGCGGTGCTTCCCACGCCGCCGCTGGCACCTGTAACCAGAATTTCACCGCTTTCTGGCGTCACGCCGCCATCTTCGAGAGCCATAACGCACAGCATGGCAGTAAAGCCCGCTGTGCCAATAATCATGGCCTTACGCGCATCCAGCCCCTGAGGTAATGCAACGAGCCACTCACTGCTAACACGAGCCTGCTCAGATAAACCGCCCCAATGATTTTCTCCCACGCCCCATCCTGTGAGGATCACGGATTGACCAATATGGAAACGCGGATCTTCGCTGTGATGGACGGTACCCGCAAAATCAATGCCGGGAACCATTGGGAAATTACGGATAATTTTGCCTTTACCGGTGATCGCCAAGGCGTCTTTATAGTTAAGGCTAGACCACTGGACATCAACGAGAACATCTCCTGCGGGGAGATCGTCAGTTTTCAGAGTCTGAATATTGGCAACGGTTTTGCCATCAATTTGTTCAAGCACTAAAGCTTTCATTCGGGAGCCCTCGTTGAGGTCATTAAATTGCCAAAAGATCGAGAAAATACCGCGAGACGCCTCATTCATTGACAAAAATCGTCTCGGATTAATTAGGAATTCGCTATGCTAATAGATTAATCAGTGTGTGAATAATTTCAAAAGTTGTCTTTGATATAGAGCAATGAAGCTCTTAGGATGTCGGTGTGCGCAATGGAAAGGCGCTTGGGAGCCAGATTTACGGCTAAGTTACATTATATAGGTGGGTACTGACAGGGATGCGTATCACAACCAAGTTGTTTGCGTTTGTTACGGTCTTAGTGGCATTGGCAATGTTGCTCATGTTACTGGGAAGCACATACAGTTTTTTCAATCAAAGCCATCATCGGGCTGAAAACCAGCTTAATGCCCTCGCCACGACTATCGATCAGCTGTTGTTGACCGAGCCGCGCAGCAATATCAAAAAATGGCTACCGGTGGTTATGCGCTCGTCTGGCGTAAATGAAATCATCGTCCACAATAATTCTCATCAGGTCTATCAGCTTAAATTACCGACCAGCTACAACGCGTGGGATACGCTAACCAACCAGCGCTATGTTGACGCGCCTTTAATGCATCATCCAGGCTATAGCCTAAAAATGGTGTATATCGATCCCACGGCGAGCTATACGCGCTCGCTGGAAACCATGTTTCCCGTGACGGTTTCTATCGGTCTGATGATTTTGGTGCTGCTATTTAGCTATCGCTGGCTACGTGAACAAACGCTGGGGCTCGAAAAGCTAGAGCGGCGGGCGCGGAAAATCTTGGGCGGTGAGCGAGAAAATGCGGTTCGTGGCGACGTACATGAGTTTCCACCTAACGCGAGTAGCGCTATCGATCGTCTACTTTCCGATCTGGCTGATGCGCGCGAAGAGCGCGGGCGTGTTGATACCTTGATCCGCGCTTTTGCGGCGCAGGATTCTCGCACCGGACTCAATAACCGCCTCTTTTTTGATAATCAACTGACGACGCAGTTAGAAGATGAAGGTGCGCACGGCGTAGTGATGGTGATCCGTGTGCCGGACTGGGAATCGATGGCGGGTCTGCCAGGTAAACGCGAGCGTGAAGAATACCGCTATTCGCTGGTGAATATGCTGTCGACGTCGGTCATGCGTTATCCATCTGGGTTATTAGCCCGCTATTTCCAAAACAATTTTGCCGTGTTGCTTCCTCATCGATCTTTAAAAGAAGCCGAAGGGTTTGCATCCCAGCTCATTAACTCGGTCAGTGCTATTCCTCCTGCCAACGGGATTGATAGCGAGGAAGTATTGCACATCGGGATTAGCCTTTATCATTATGGGCAAAGTACCGAGCAGGTGATGGATCAGGCCGAGCAGGCAGCGCGTAACGCGGTGCTACAGGGCAGTAACGGCTGGTTTATTGATAGTAACCCCGTGCCGGAAGTGGTACGCGGTAGCGTGAAATGGCGCACGTTGTTAGAACAAACGCTTGCACGAGGCGGCCCAACGCTGTTGCAAAAAGAAGCGGTCAGCGTGAGTGGAGAAGTGCATCATCACGATATTCTTCCTTATATTTACGATGGGGGTCAGGCGCTACCCAGCGCTGAATATTATCCGCTCGTTCAACAGCTTGGCATGGCTGAAAGCTATGACCGGCAGATGCTGCTTCAGATTATTCCTTTATTACGTCATTTTTCTGCTGAGAAACTGGCCTTTCCGGTTAGTATTGACTCATTATTGCAGCGCAGTTTCCAACGGTGGCTGCGTGACACGCTGCTTCAGAGTGAAAAATCGCTTCGCCAGCGTATTTTGTTTGAACTGTCTGAGGCGGATGTGAGCCAGCATATTGACCGTTTGCGCCCTGTTGTGCGCTTGCTACAAGGTTTGGGTTGCCACATTGTTATCTCTCAAGCAGGGCTCAAAGTGGTTAGCACTTCTTATATCAAGCAATTACAGGTGACGTTGGTAAAACTTCATCCTGGCTTGGTTCGTAATATCCATAAGCGTGTAGAAAATCAGCTGTTTGTTCAGAGCTTGACGGGCGCGTGTGAAGGCACGTCGGCACAGGTTTTTGCCGCAGGCGTACGAACTAAAGAAGAATGGCAGGTACTAAAAGACAAAGGGATCGCCGGTGGCCAAGGAGATTTTTTTGCAAAACCAAGGCCTGTTAGTCGTGTGTAAAAAAAATATTCACATCGACAATAAATTGGCCTTTTTGTCGCGTGAAATTCACGTAGAATAGCGCGCGACCAAGTCATTCATAGTTGGTAGGTGCTAACGTTAGTGACCACCTGCCGATTGATACAAAAGACCGTCCGCAGTATTCGACGCATTAATGCATCGAAACTGTTCAGCAATAGGTTGTCTATTGGTCAAATATTGTCTGTCGGTCAGTTTCAAAGCTCATGTGTGCTGTGTTTTACCGTTCAACGAATTACCGGCGTGGTGTTTCTGTGGCCGCTGAAGGTGAGATTGTGCTGTTATTTCTCTGACCTGTAGGCCTAATTCATTGAATCTCAAACATGGTGTAAATTTTCACCGAAGTAGGACGTTTTTGCGCCTTGTCGCTGCTTCGCGTGGTTGGTAAAGTAGGCGGATTTTATTTTTCGCCCCCAGCTTTCAGGATTATCCTTCAGTTATGTTTAAGAAATTTCGTGGCATGTTTTCAAATGACTTGTCCATCGACTTGGGTACAGCCAATACCCTGATTTATGTGAAAGGACAAGGCATTGTATTGAACGAACCGTCCGTAGTGGCGATTCGTCAGGACCGCGCAGGCTCCCCGAAAAGCGTTGCCGCGGTAGGGCATGAAGCTAAGCAAATGCTGGGCCGTACGCCAGGTAATATTGCCGCGATTCGTCCAATGAAAGACGGCGTTATTGCCGATTTCTTCGTGACTGAAAAGATGCTTCAGCACTTTATCAAACAGGTGCATAGCAACAGCTTTATGCGTCCAAGCCCACGTGTCTTGGTGTGTGTGCCAGTAGGTGCAACGCAGGTTGAACGTCGTGCAATCCGTGAATCTGCGCAGGGCGCAGGTGCTCGTGAGGTCTTCTTGATTGAAGAACCAATGGCAGCAGCCATTGGCGCAGGCTTGCCTGTTTCTGAAGCTACCGGCTCAATGGTGGTGGATATCGGTGGTGGTACCACTGAAGTTGCCGTTATCTCCCTTAATGGCGTGGTTTACTCTTCTTCTGTACGTATCGGTGGTGACCGCTTCGATGAAGCTATCATTAATTATGTGCGTCGTAACTATGGCTCACTGATTGGTGAAGCAACCGCCGAACGCATCAAGCACGGCATCGGTTCTGCTTACCCTGGTGATGAAGTTCACGAAATCGAAGTTCGTGGCCGTAACCTGGCAGAAGGTGTTCCTCGTGGCTTCACGCTGAATTCCAACGAAATTCTGGAAGCTCTGCAAGAGCCTCTGACGGGTATCGTAAGCGCGGTGATGGTTGCTCTGGAACAGTGTCCACCAGAATTGGCTTCTGATATTTCCGAGCGCGGTATGGTTCTGACCGGCGGCGGCGCACTGCTGCGCAACTTAGACCGTCTGCTGATGGAAGAAACCGGTATTCCAGTTGTTGTTGCCGAAGACCCGCTGACCTGTGTGGCGCGTGGTGGTGGTAAAGCGTTGGAAATGATCGATATGCATGGCGGTGATTTGTTCAGCGAAGAATAATCGGCCAGTAGGTAGGAGCTTGGCTCCTGCTTGCCGGTGATGCCACGTGTTTGCCACCGGATTGGGAATTCCCAAGCCGGTGGTTGTGCATCGTGGAATCGCTAAAACCGCTCGGGAAACGCTTGCCTGTTTCCCTGCTGTCGAGGATAACGCAATTTTATGAAGCCCATATTTAGCAGAGGCCCTTCTCTGCAACTCCGACTCTTTCTGGCGGTGGTTGTTGCTATTGGATTAGTGATTGCAGATAGCCGTTTTGGTACTTTTCTGCAGATTCGTAGCTATCTTGATACCGCCGTTAGTCCTTTTTATTATCTGTCAAATGGACCTCGTCAGATTCTGGACAACGTTTCAAGTACGTTGGCCACCCGCGAACAATTGGAACTGGAAAACAGGGCATTACGCCAAGAACTCCTATTAAAAAATAGCGATACCCTGTTACTCGGTCAGTTCAAACAAGAAAATGCCCGTCTGCGTGAGCTGCTGGGATCGCCGTTGCGTCAGGATGAGCACAAAATGGTGACGCAGGTCATTTCCACATTGCCCGATCCGTATAGCGATCAGGTGGTGATAGATAAAGGTAGCAACAGCGGCGTTTATTTTGGTCAGCCTATCATCAGTGATAAAGGCGTAGTGGGTCAGGTTGTTGCCGTCGGCAAAATGTCTAGCCGAGTGCTGCTGATCTGTAAT
This sequence comes from Hafnia sp., assembly GCF_036648275.1. Classification (NCBI taxonomy): domain Bacteria; kingdom Pseudomonadati; phylum Pseudomonadota; class Gammaproteobacteria; order Enterobacterales; family Hafniaceae; genus Hafnia; species Hafnia sp. Next base: position 83,939 of record NZ_JAVXIQ010000012.1, read on the forward strand.
GCTTCACATGCTTTACCTATTCAGGTATTACGCAACGATATTCGCGTGTTAGCTGCGGGTAACGGTTGTACTGACGATCTTCAGCTTGAGCACCTTCCTGCCAACACTGACATTCGCGTCGGTGATGTCTTGGTGACATCCGGCTTGGGTGGACGTTTCCCTGAAGGCTATCCGGTTGCCGTGGTTTCTTCGGTTAAAGTGGATAACCAACGTGCTTATACCGTGATCAAAGCGCGTCCAACCGCTGGGCTACAACGCTTGCGCTATCTGCTGCTGCTGTGGGGTGCCGATCGCAATGGCACCATGCCGCTGCCGCCAGATGAAGTACATCGTGTTGCCAACGAACGTTTGATGCAGATGATGCCGCAGGTATTACCGACGCCGTCTGAAATGGGTCCCCAACAACCCGCGCCAACTGCAGGTATTACCCCGCCGGGAACGACTCCCGTTGCGCCAGTAACGCCTACCAATAATGCTACCAACTCAACCACTCCTGCGGTTTCGCCTTCAGCCACAACGCTTCCTGCTCGTGCGCAAGGAGGCCGTTAATGTCGGGATATCGTAGCCAAGGACGGTGGATTATTTGGTTGTTCTTTCTGCTGGCCTTCGTATTGCAAATAATGCCGTGGCCGGACGAATTGATGATGTTTCGGCCGAATTGGTTAGCCTTGTTTCTGATTTACTGGGTGATGGCGTTGCCGCATCGGGTTAACGTTGGCACGGGGTTTGTGCTGGGCCTGATCTGGGATCTCATTTTAGGCTCAACGCTCGGTGTTCGCGCGTTAGCGTTTAGCCTGTTGGCGTATCTGGTCGCATTCAAATTCCAACTATTCCGCAATATGGCACTCTGGCAGCAGGCCCTGATGGTGGTATTACTCACGGCTGCCATGGACGTTGTTGTTTTCTGGGGTGAATTTGTTGTGGCAAATGCCTCTTTCCGTCCAGAGGTATTCTGGAGTAGTGTGGTTAACGGCGTGCTGTGGCCGTGGCTATTCTTGCTGATGCGCAAAGTTCGCCGTCGTTTTGCGGTGCAATAATTTACCTTAGGGTAAAGCTCATTCATTTATAACGAGATATAACGAGAATTTTCAATGGACTCTATCTATCTGGGATCTGGATCGCCGCGCCGTCGCGAATTATTAGCGTTAATGGATATTCCATTCGAGCGCTTGATTATCGATGTGGAAGAACAGCGCCAGCCAGAAGAAACGCCATTGGAATATGTTTGCCGTTTGGCTCAGGATAAAGCGCGTGCAGGTGTTGATGCAGCGCCAGAAGACAAACCGGTGCTGGGTGCCGACACGATTGTTGTGCTAGATGGCTTAGTGCTGGAAAAACCTAAAAATGAGACTCATGCGGCACAGATGTTGCGCCAACTATCAGGGCAAACTCATCAGGTGATTACCGCGGTTTCATTGGCAGATAGACAGCATCAGTTATATTGTCATGTGGTAACCGACGTGACATTTCGATCTCTCAGCGAACAAGATATTCACGACTATATCGCCAGCGGCGAACCCATGGATAAAGCGGGTGCATACGGAATACAAGGAAAAGGTGGCTGCTTCGTAAGATCTATTACCGGTAGTTATCATGCCGTAATGGGACTACCGTTAGTAGAAACACAAGAGCTACTTAAACAGTTTATGGCGTTACGGGACGTGAGGAGAGACCATGACAGCTGAATTGCTAGTTAACGTTACACCTTCAGAAACACGGGTCGCCTACATTGACGGGGGGATCCTGCAAGAAATCCATATTGAGCGCGAATCTAAGCGTGGCATTGTGGGTAATATTTACAAAGGGCGCGTCAGCCGTGTACTTCCCGGCATGCAGGCGGCTTTTGTCGACATTGGATTAGATAAAGCGGCATTTCTACATGCCTCGGACATCATGCCGCACACCGAATGCGTGGCGGGTGATGAGCAAAAAAACTTCCACGTACGTGATATCGCCGAGCTGGTTCGTCAGGGACAAGACCTGATGGTTCAGGTTGTCAAAGATCCCCTTGGAACAAAAGGCGCACGCCTAACCACGGATATTACGCTGCCTTCTCGTTATCTGGTCTTTATGCCGGGAGCGAGCCACGTTGGCGTTTCTCAGCGTATTGAAGGCGAAGCGGAACGCAATCGTCTGAAGTCTATCGTTTCTGAATACTGTGATGAGCAGGGCGGTTTTATTATCCGCACGGCGGCAGAAGGTATTGATGACGAAGAATTGGCACAAGATGCCGCATTTTTAAAACGTTTGTGGACCAAAGTAATGGAACGCAAGCGTCGCAATAAAACCAAATGTAAGCTGTATGGCGAATTGGCCTTAGCGCATCGCGTATTGCGTGATTTTGCAGGCGCCGCGTTAGATCGCATCCGTGTTGATTCACGCCTGAACTTTGATTCATTGACCGAATTCACCCGTGAGTACATTCCGGAGATGACGTCTAAGCTTGAGTTGTATACGGGCAAGCAGCCCATTTTCGATCTCTATGACGTTGAGAACGAGATCCAGCGCTCGCTCGATCGTCGCGTTGAGCTAAAATCGGGTGGCTATCTGATCATCGATCAAACGGAAGCCATGACGACGGTTGATATTAATACCGGTGCGTTTGTGGGCCATCGTAATCTGGATGAAACCATTTTCAACACCAACGTTGAGGCGACTCAGGCAATTGCTCGTCAGCTACGGCTGCGCAATTTAGGCGGAATTATCATCATTGATTTCATTGATATGAGCAGTGAAGATCACCGCCGCCGCGTGCTGCATTCGTTGGAGCAGGCGCTTAGCAAAGATCGTGCGAAAACCAGCATAAACGGTTTTTCCCAGCTAGGATTAGTGGAAATGACGCGCAAAAGAACGCGCGAAAGCATTGAACATGTGCTGTGCAGCGATTGTCCAACCTGTCGCGGGCGTGGAACGGTGAAAACCGTCGAAACCGTATGCTACGAGATTTTGCGTGAGATCGTTCGTGTACACCATGCTTATGACAGCGATCGATTCTTGGTTTATGCGTCACCTGCCGTTGGCGAAGCGCTGAAAAGCGAAGAATCTCATTCTTTGGCTGAGGTGGAGATTTTTGTGGGTAAACAGGTCAAAGTACAGATTGAGCCGCTTTACAACCAAGAGCAATTCGACGTGGTTATGATGTGATTTGAACGCTCAGCTTACCATTATGATTTCAAGGAGAAGAGCGTGAGGCGACTGTCTGGATACTTACTAGCGACACTGGTGGCATTGATTGTTCTGGTGGCGTTGATAGTGAGTGGCCTGCGCTTGGCTCTGCCTCACCTTGAAACATTTCGCCCGCAGATCGTTGAAAAGATTGAACAGTATTCTGGTGTGCCGGTAAAAATCGGCGCGCTGGATGCAAACTGGCAGTCGTTTGGCCCCACGCTGGAAGTGCGCAATATTTCTGTGTCGCAGCCAAAAGGTAATATCAGCATTCAGCGAGTGACCGTTGCGCTGGATGTTTGGCAGTCTCTGCTGCATTGGCGTTGGCAGTTCCGCGATCTCACTTTTTACCACTTACAGGCCGATAGCAATGAGCCTTTAAGCGGTTCCTCGTCCGATTCAAAGGGCATCGAAAGTGATGGCATCACGGATATTTTCCTTTATCAGTTTGACCACTTTATCCTGCGCGACAGTAAGATCACCTTTCCAAGCCCGTCGGGCCCGCGTATCCAGCTTGAAATCCCTAATCTGACTTGGCTAAACACTGCGACGCGTCACCGCGCAGAAGGTCAGGTTATGTTCTCCACGCCGGAAGGTCAGCACGGCAATATGCAGGTCAGAATGGATCTGCATGACAAAAACGGCTTGCTCAGCGATGGCACCGTTTATTTGCAGGCCGATGAAATAGAGATGAAGCCGTGGCTGAGTCGCTGGGTAAACCGCAATACTGGGTTGCATAGCGCGCGGTTCAGCTTAGCGTCTTGGTTAACCGTGACCGATGGCGAAATCCAAGGCGGGCATCTGTTGTTAAAACAGGGCGAGGCCAATTGGAGCATCGCGGATAAGCAACATGAGCTGACGGTGGATAATCTTACGCTACAGGTTGGGCGCATTGCCGGCGGTTGGACGTTTGATATTCCGCAGCTTAATTTGAGCACCGATGGCGTTGCATGGCCGAAAGGCTCGTTGAGCGCCATGTATCGTCCCGAAAATACCCATTTTATCGGCCCAGACCAGCCTGAAGAACTGCGTCTGCGTGCGACAGATTTACAGTTAGAACGCATAGGGCCTATTTTACCTACGCTGGCGTTTCTTACGCCTGACGCCTTAGGGCGCTGGGACGATATTCGCCCTAAAGGCCATATCGCCTTCGCGGGTGTTGATATTCCCCTGCAACAACCTGAACGAGCGCGCTTTATCGGGGAATGGCAAGACGTTAGCTGGCAGCCGTGGAAATTGCTGCCTGGTGTTAATCATTTCAACGGCAGCGTATCCGGCAGTGCGATGAACGCGGGCCTGAAATTCTCGTTGAAAGACAGCTTACTGCCGTATGGCGATATGTTCCGAGCGCCGCTCGAAGTGAGTCACGCCAGCGGTTCCGCCACGTTTATCAACAATGACAAAGGCTGGTCGCTGTCGGGTGATAATCTTGACGTACAGGCGAAGTCTTTGTGGGCGACCGGCGAGTTTAATTATCAGCATCCTAAAGAAGGCCAGCCATGGCTGAGCATCTTGTCAGGGATCCGTCTGTATGACGCGACACAGGCATGGCGCTATTTCCCTGAGCCCTTGATGGGAACGCATTTGGTTGATTATCTCACCGGCGCATTGGAAGGCGGGAAGGTGGACAATGCCACGCTGGTCTACGCAGGGAACCCGCATGACTTCCCTTATCTGCATAATGAAGGGCAGTTCCAAGTCTTTGTTCCCCTCCGTGATGCCACTTTCCGTTTCCAGCCAAACTGGGAGCCGCTGAATAATCTCGCTATCGATTTGAATTTCCTCAACGATGGCCTGTGGATGAATGCGCCGCACACGAAACTCGGTGACGTTGACGGCACAGATATCACGGCCGTAATCCCTGTTTACCAAAAAGAAAAGCTGCTGGTTGACGCAAAGGTGGCAGGTTCTGGCAAGGCCGTTCATGAATACTTCAAAACATCGCCATTAGCCGATTCTGTGGGCGCGGCCTTGGATGAATTGGAAGTGGGCGGCGATGTCAGTGGGCGCTTACATCTTGATATCCCGCTGGATGGCAAAGAAACCCGAGCTACCGGTGACGTTGCTTTTAAAAATAACTCCTTGCTGATCAAACCGCTGGATAGCACCTTTACTCAGCTCAATGGTTCGCTGCATTTCGATAATGGCAACTTAACCAGTAGCCCAATGAATGCCGCTTGGTTTGGTCAACCGGTAAACTTCACCTTCTCAACGGCGGAAGGTGCACAGGACTTTGGCGTGGATGTGGCGATGAACGCTGATTGGCAACCCGCGAAGCTGCCGTGGATGCCGTCGGCGTTAGCGAAAGACGTTGCAGGTTCTGCGCCTTGGAATACAAAAGTGGCGATTAAGCTGCCGCATAAAGGCCATCCATCGTATGACGTTCAGGTTAGTGCCGATCTGAAAAATGTAAGCAGTCACTTACCGTCACCGTTAGATAAACCACATGGCCAGGCATTACCATTGGTAGTGAATGCTAAAGGCGATTTGAATGGTTTCATGCTGACAGGGAATCTGGGGCCGAAAAACCACTTTAATAGCCAAATCATTCTGCAAAAACACGGTGTGAAGCTGGCTCGTGCCGCGTGGAGCGACAATAGCCGTAAAATACCGGCGTTGCCTGAAAGCGAGTCGTTAACGTTGAATCTGCCGGCTCTCGATGGTGAAGAGTGGCTCGCGGCGCTGGCTCCTGCGCTGGGAGAGAAGGCGGGAACCGCAGCTTCAAACTTCAGCTATCCGCAGCAGGTTAACCTAACCACACCGCAGCTAATTTTAGCGGGGCAAACGTGGCATCAGTTGACCGTTTCGGCTTCAAAGCTAGCGAATGGCACGCATATCAGCGCGAAAGGACGTGAAATTAACGGCGAAGCTGATTTAGATAATAACAACGTGTTACGTGCCAACGTGGCCTACCTATATTACAACCCGCAGTGGAGCACTGTGTCTCCAAGTGCTGCGCCTTCAGCAAACAACGATGCGCCACCGGCCGTGGAACGTGTCTCCTTTAGCCAGTGGCCAAGCATGATCCTGCGTTGCCAAGACTGCTGGATGATGGGGCAGCGACTGCGTCAGGTAAACGCAGATTTAACGCCGAACGGCGATCAACTGATGTTGAAAAATGGCTTAATCGACACCGGAAATACTAAAGTCACCCTCAGCGGAATGTGGAATCAGAGCAACAGCAAAGATCATACTTGGCTGAAAGTGCAGGTTAAAGGCGCTAACATTACCACTAGCAGCGACTATTTTGGCTTTAGCTCGCCGCTGAAAAATTCGCCGTTTGATGTTCATCTTGATTTGAACTGGATAGGCGAACCGTGGCGACCGCAGGTGAACTCGCTTAATGGCACGCTAAGCAGTAAGCTGGGTAAAGGTGAAATTGATAATGCGGGCGGCGGCCGTGCGGGGCAGCTGTTGCGATTGGTGAGTTTCGACGCCCTGCTACGTAAACTAAAACTCGATTTTAGCGATACGTTCGGTCAAGGGTTCTACTATGACAGCATTCGCGGCAATGGTAAGTTTAAGGATGGTATTCTATCCACCAATGACTTACTGGTAGACGGCTTAGCTGCTGATATTGCGATGGACGGTAACGTGAACCTTGTGACTCGTCGTATCGACATGCAGGCGGTCATCGCGCCAGAGATTTCAGCTACCGTCGGCGTTGCAACGGCATTTGTCATCAACCCTGTCGTTGGAGCCGCCGTGTTTGCTGCATCAAGAGTATTGGCGCCGTTGTGGAATAAAATATCGCTGATACGCTACAACATTACAGGCAGTTTGGATCACCCAACCATTAACGAAGTTTTACGCCAGCCAAAGGAGAAATAGCACGATGAGGAATGCAAATATTGCTTTATTGCAACTGTGCAGCGGAGATAACACCCGTTCGAATCTGGCGCAAATAGAACAGCAAATCAAACAGTTGAATAACAACATCAAGCTGGTGATGACGCCAGAAAACGCACTGTTGTTTGCTGATTCGAAAGCCTATCACGAGCAGGCCGAGCAAGAAGGCAAAGGCCCGTTGCAGGATGCTATTCGTGATATGGCGCGCCGTTACGGGGTGTGGATCCTGATTGGCTCAATGCCGCTAATTAGCCGTGGAGACAGCAAGCAAATCACCGCCAGCAGCCTGTTATTTGACGATCAAGGCGAGCTGAAAGCGCGTTACGATAAGCTGCATATGTTTGATGTTGATATTAAAGATACACACGGCCACTACCGTGAATCTGATACCTATCAGCACGGTGAACATCTGACCGTGGTCGATACCCCAGTGGGTAAATTGGGTATGACTATCTGTTACGATCTACGTTTCCCTGGATTATTCCAAGCGCTGCGCGATAAAGGTGCCGAAATTATTTCCGTGCCTGCGGCATTTACCCGTGTAACAGGGGAATCTCATTGGGAAATTTTGCTGCGTGCTCGCGCGATTGAAACCCAATGCTATATTTTGGCTCCGGCTCAGGTTGGCCGTCATGGCGCAACGCGCCGTACGTGGGGACATACCATGGCGGTAGACGGTTGGGGCAATATTATTGAACAGAATGCCGATTTGGTGATGCCGATTAAAGTTAAAGTGAATACTCACTCACTTGAAGGTATCCGCACCCAGATGCCGGTCGCGCAACACAACCGATTCCAGCCGACGCTGGTTAATCCTTTGGATCATGAAGAGTAAAACGCTATGAGTCTGACGTTCGTTAGTGAGCAGCTATTGGCTGCTAACAAACTGAGTCATCAAGATCTGTTTTCAGTATTGGGTACACTGGCTGAACGTCAGCTTGACTACGCCGATCTCTATTTCCAGTCCAGTTACCATGAATCTTGGGTGATTGAAGACCGTATCATTAAAGACGGTTCTTACAATATCGATCAGGGCGTTGGCGTACGCGCTATTAGCGGTGAGAAGACCGGCTTCGCCTACGCTGACCAGATTACCCTTAATGCACTGAATCAAAGCGCACAGGCGGCTCGCAGCATCGTTCGTGAACAGGGTAATGGCAAAGTTCATACCTTGGGCAACGTGCCTTATAACTTGCTGTATCCCGCCATTGATCCGCTGCAAAGCCTGCCGCGTGAAGAGAAAATTGCTCTGCTGCATCGCGTTGATAATGTTGCGCGCGCGGAAGATCCCCGAGTGCAGGAAGTGTCTGCCAGCATTACTGGGGTGTATGAATTAATTCTGGTGGCTGCAACCGATGGCACCTTGGCGGCGGATGTTCGCCCGCTGGTTCGTCTTTCGGTCAGCGTGCTGGTAGAAGAGGATGGTCGCCGTGAACGCGGTTCAAGCGGCGGCGGTGGCCGTTCTGGTTACGAATACTTCCTTGAGATCGTTGATGGTGATGTGCGTGCCGATGCTTTTGCTAAAGAAGCGGTACGCATGGCGCTGGTAAATCTGTCTGCGGTGGCAGCTCCAGCCGGTTCAATGCCGGTCGTGCTTGGCGCAGGCTGGCCGGGCGTGCTGTTGCATGAAGCAGTTGGTCATGGCTTAGAAGGTGATTTTAACCGCCGTGGTACGTCGGTGTTCAGTGGACAGATGGGGCAGTTGGTGGCCTCTGAGCTGTGTACCGTTGTTGATGATGGTACGATCAGCGGGCGTCGTGGCTCTCTGGCAATCGACGATGAAGGCGTTCCAGGTCAATACAACGTACTGATCGAAAACGGCATTCTGAAAGGCTTTATGCAGGATAAAATGAATGCTCGCCTAATGGGACTTGCGCCAACCGGTAACGGTCGTCGTGAATCTTATGCGCATTTACCAATGCCGCGCATGACCAATACTTATATGCTGGCGGGCAAATCATCGCCGCAGGATATTATTTCTAGCGTTGAATATGGCCTGTATGCGCCGAATTTTGCTGGTGGTCAGGTCGATATTACGTCGGGTAAATTTGTCTTCTCTACGTCAGAAGCTTATTTGATTGAGAATGGCAAAATCACCAAGCCGGTGAAAGGCGCAACGCTGATTGGTTCAGGCATTGAAGCCATGCAGCAAATTTCTATGGTCGGTAACGATCTGGCGCTGGATAAAGGCGTTGGCGTATGCGGCAAAGAAGGGCAGAGCGTGCCGGTTGGCGTTGGTCAGCCAACGCTGAAGCTCGATTCAATGACGGTGGGAGGAACGGCGTAAGCTGCATCTTCCTCGCCAAAGACCCCCTCCCAGCCTCCCCCTTGTCAGGGGGAGGAGCAGATCGAGATCCTTAATTGAGCGCCGATCTGTTCCCTCCCCCGCGAGGGGGAGGGTTAGGGTGGGGATTTTACCCTCACTCCTCCTGCCGATAATCCTGATAAATCTCCCCAACCTTGGTGAAGTATTCGCTGAGATAGTTAATACAAACCTGTACTTTGAGCGGTAGCTTATCTTTTTGGGTATGTAAGGCGTAAACCGGCCTTGGATCGGATTGGTAACGGCTGAAGAGAATTTCAACTTCACCGCGTTTTATCTCTTCAATTACCCACATAAGCGGCACGTAGGCAATTCCCACGCCTTCACTGAGCCAGCGGATGAGCGTTTGTGAGTCATTGGTGACGAAGCGCCCCTGAGGCGAGAGGCGCAGAGTTTGCCCTTCTGGTGCAATCAGCTCAAATTCACTGTCAGGGCGAACGCTGTAGGTTAGCCAGCTAAAACTGGTGATGTCTGCGGGCTTCTCAGGCGTGCCGTGCTGTTGGAGATAGCTTTTCGCAGCACAGACCACCATTGGCATGGAGCCTAAGCGCTTAGAGAAAAGGCTGGAGTCTTGTAACGCGCCCACCCGCACCACCAGATCGAGCCCGTCAGCGATAAGGTCTGGAGCAGGAACGCCGGTGACTAAATCTATCGACAATCCCGGGTATTCACGCAGCATTCTGGCCGTCATCGGCGCCAATACATTTTGTGCCATGGTGGATGAACTGCCGATACGTAAGGTGCCCGTTGGCGTATTGTTGAAGGCGTAAATCTGTTCGTGGACTTCCTGCGCCTCAAGCAACATTTTCCGGCAGCCCTGATAATAAATTTTCCCCGCCTCGGTTAAACCAATGCTGCGCGTGCTGCGGTTGAGCAGCTTAATATTCAGCTCATTTTCCAGCTTGGAAATAGTTTGGCTTATGGACGAAACGCTCATCTCAAGCTGGCGTCCTGCGCTAGTAAAGGAGCCGCATTCAACTACTTTGGCAAACACGGCCATTCGCTTAAGTCGTTCCATTGTTCAATCTACCTTAATAGGGAAGTGAGGCTGCATGGGAGAAAACGCCATACAATCAGCCTTTGAGGTAACGATGATAGCTTAAAAAAACGACTGATTGTTTATTTAAAATAAAAAGTGATTTAGCTCACATATTCTATACATGGTGATTATTATTGCGCTAAGATATTGTCATTGACGATGCGGAAATAATCCTCTGTGTATCGAAACGACGAAATGTCCTTCTGCCATCAGATCCTGTAGTTCACATCCTCTGACAGACATCCTTTTTCTGAGTTAAACGCCATCAACCAGCATTTCAGGGTGAGGGCGGTTAGTGGATCGCGTAAGGCAAAAGTTATCGTTCGTAACGCTATGCAGCCAACGAAGAACGCCGCGTTGAGCTAGGCTAAATATTATTTGAGTGGAGAGAATTATGGGGCTGCTACCGGTAATGGTCGTTTTTGGCCTGTCCTTTCCACCGGTGTTTTTTGAACTGCTGGTGGCTTTGCTGCTGTTTTTACTGTTCCGGCGAGTATTACAGCCGACGGGGATCTACGACTTTGTTTGGCATCCGGCGTTGTTTAATACCGCGTTGTACTGCTGTTTGTTCTACTTGATTACCTGCTTATTTGTCTGAGGTCACTGTGAATCAAATTATGATAAAAATGACCCGCATCGCTATCACCGTGATTATCGTGATAGTAGCGGCAATTGCCGTGTTTAAAGCATGGGCCTTTTATACCGAATCTCCCTGGACGCGTGATGCCAAATTCACCGCCGACGTGGTTGCCATTGCGCCAGACGTCAGCGGCCTGCTATCGGACGTGCCTATTCGTGATAACCAACTGGTGAAGAAAGGGCAGATCCTGTTTGTTATCGATCAGCCGCGTTATCAAGAAGCGCTAAATCAGGCCGAAGCCGATGTGCGCTACTACCAAACTCTGGTCAGTGAAAAAGCGAAAGAGGCTGGGCGTCGTGTACGTTTAGGTGTTCAGGCGATGTCTCAAGAAGAGATCGACCAGTCAAGCAACGTGCTGGCAACGGTGCGTCAACAGTTGGCGAAAGCACAGTCAACGCGCGATCTGGCGAAGCTGGATCTAGAGCGTACCGTGGTGCGTGCCCCAGCCGATGGCTGGATAACCAACCTGAACGTGCATCAGGGTGAGTTCATTAACCGTGGTGCTACGGCGGTTGCGTTGGTGAAAAAGGGTACCTTCTACATTCTGGCCTACATGGAAGAAACCAAACTCGACGGCATCCAGCGCGGCGATCGCGTGGAAATTACGCCGCTGGGCAGTAACCGTATTCTGTACGGCACCGTAGACAGCGTATCCGCAGGGGTGAACAACAAAAGCTCTACCGCGGATAGCAAAGGCTTAGCGACCGTAGACTCAAACCTTGAATGGGTTCGTTTGGCGCAGCGTGTCCCGGTGAAAATTCTGCTCGATAACAAAGAGCAAGAGACACCTTATCCGGCTGGGACAACTGCCACCGTGGTGGTGAGCAATCAGCAAGACGTTGAGCGTAAATCGTCATCGCCGATTGTGCAGTTGCTGCACCGTCTGCGCGAATTTGGCTAAGCCCTCCTTACGGCATTTTCATTGATATTCAATTGGGATTTGTACGCACGTTAACGTGCGAATCCCTATCACTTTTTAGCGCAGAAAGAGGCAATGATGAATAATGGTGGCATGTTTTTGCGCTTACGTTTTGCCTGTAAGTTAGCATTTGCTATCGTGCTGGCGCTGTTTCTTGGCTTTCATTTGCAGCTTGAAACACCGCGCTGGTCGGTTTTAACCGCGGCAATTGTGGCCGCAGGCCCCGCGTTTGCCGCGGGTGGCGAGCCTTTCTCTGGCGCGATTCGTCACCGTGGTTGGCTACGTATTATCGGGACATTTATCGGCTCGATTGGCGGTTTGCTGATCATGATGCTGTTTATCCGTGCGCCGCTGGTGATGATGCTCCTGTGCTGCGCATGGGCGGGCATATGTACCTGGATCTCTTCGCTGGTGCGCGTGGAGAACTCGTATGCCTTCGGTTTAGCGGGCTATACCGCGCTTATTATCGTGGTGACAACGGCAACGGAACCCTTGTTGAGCCCGCTGTATGCGGTTGAGCGCTGTAGTGAAATCGTATTAGGGATCGTGTGTGCGGTACTGGCCGACATTATCTTTTCGCCACGCTCCATCAAAAGTGATATCGACCGCGTGGTGAGTTCGCTGATCGTCGATCAATTCCGGTTACTGCAAATGTGCGTTCGCCCTGACGAGCGAGACGTACTGGATAAATCGTGGAACGATTTAGTAAAAGGCACCAATGCGCTCAATGGGATGCGCAGCAATCTGATGTTGGAATCCACCCGTTGGGTACGCGTAAACCGCCGTTTGAAGGCGTTGAACACCGTTTCTTTAACGTTGATCACGCAGGCTTGTGAAACCTTTTTTATCAGCTCAAATGCGCCAGAACGTATCCCCAGCGAAATGCAGGTTCTGATCCTTGAGCCGGTAGAAACTATTGGTGACGTTCACAAGCGTATGAAACAGCTGCGTCAGCTGCTATCGATGCAGCCCACGGACTCGGTGCCGCTAACCATCAGCAGTTGGATTGGCGCCGCTACGCGCTACCTGCTATTGGCGAAAGGGGTGCATACCAACAGCAGTATCAGCTCGGTAGAAGAAAATATTCTTGAAGGCGAGTATGTGGTGAAACCTGCCTCCGCAGAGCGTCATCATGCGATGATCAACGGCCTGCGTACGTGGGCAGCCACGTCCATTGGCGCGTTGTTCTGGCTGTGGACCGGTTGGACGTCCGGCAGTGGCTGTATGGTTATGATTGCCGTGGTGACCGCGCTGGCGATGCGCACGCCGAACCCACGCATGGCATCGATTGATTTCCTGCTAGGCACGATTATGGCGCTGCCGATCGGTGCGCTGTTTTACATGCTAATTCTTCCCGCTACGCAGCAAAGCATGCTGTTGCTGTGTATTAGTTTGGGGCTGATGGCGTTTGTTATCGGTTTGGAAGTGCAAAAGCGTCGCTTAGGATCGCTGGGGACCTTGGCTTCGACGATTAACATTATGGTGTTAAGCAACCCGATGACGTTTCCGGTCAGCAGCTTTTTAGACAACGCGATTGGCCAGATCATCGGCTGCTTTGTGGCGATGATTGTGCTGTTCTTGATCCGCGATCGTTCTAAAGCTCGAACAGGACGCGCCTTACTCAATGGCTTTGTGTACAGCGCGGTATCGGCGTTAACCACCAATCAGGCGCGTCGCAATGAAAACCATTTGCCGGCGCTGTATCAACAGCTCTTTCAACTGTTGAATCTGTTCCCGAATGACATAGCTAAATACCGTTTGGCGCTGACGTTGATCATCGCTCACCAGCGTTTACGCAATGCGCCGATTCCGGTCAACCAAGAGCTGTCCGATTTCCATAAACAGATACGAGCGACCGCTAATAAGGTGATTTCAGCCGGTGGCGACAGCAAGCGAAGAGGATACTTTTTCCGCTTGTTAGACGAACTGAATCAGTATCAGGAACGCTTGGTGCACTATCAGGCACCGTACACCGTTACGATCCCGGTCAAACGGCTATCGACCATGTTGGAGAAATACCAGCATGCGCTAATTGATTAAATCCTAAGCATGCGGTGAATAGGGCTTAGGAAAAGAAATCGTTTGCGTAGGATCATAAAAATCGTGATTTAGCGCTTGCAGCATCGCTGCGGGTGAGTATAATGCCCGACAATTTGCCGGGAGACTGCATGAAAAACGTTGTGGCTATCAGTGCTGTTTGGGTCGCTTGTCGACTAGACGCCCTGCCTGAACAAGGCGGCTGCCACCGTTTTTTTCTTCCGTTGCTAAAACGATCGTTAATCGCCCCTCAATGAGGGGCTTTTTTTTGCCCAGCGATCGGGTTGATTACATTTTAAACATCCAGTAGTCCCGGCCAGCGGGCGCGAAAAACAGGAGAACAAGAAATGGCTAATCCGTTGTATAACAAAGATATCATCTCCATAAACGATCTGAATCGTGAGGAACTGGAGCTGGTATTACGCACTGCTGCAAGCCTGAAGGCGAATCCGCAGCCAGAATTGTTGAAACACAAAGTGATTGCCAGCCTGTTCTTCGAGGCCTCAACGCGTACTCGTCTCTCTTTCGAAACCTCCATGCATCGCCTTGGTGCTTCGGTCGTCGGTTTCTCCGACAGCAGCAATACCTCGCTGGGTAAGAAGGGTGAAACGCTGGCGGATACCATTTCGGTTATCAGCACCTACGTAGACGCCATTGTGATGCGTCACCCACAGGAAGGTGCGGCGCGACTGGCCACTGAGTTTTGTGGTTTGATTCCGGTTGTTAACGCGGGCGATGGTTCGAACCAGCATCCAACTCAAACGCTGCTCGACCTGTTTACGATTCAGGAAACTCAGGGACGTTTGAATAACATCAATATCGCGATGGTCGGCGACCTAAAATATGGCCGCACCGTGCACTCATTGACGCAGGCGTTGGCGAAGTTTGAAGGAAATCGCTTCTATTTCATCGCGCCAGAGGCTTTGGCGATGCCCGCATATATCTTGAAGATGCTGGATGAAAAAGGCATTCAATACAGCCTGCATACCAGTATCGAAGAAGTGATGCCGGAGCTGGATATTCTGTACATGACCCGCGTACAGAAAGAGCGCTTGGATCCGTCTGAATACGTCAACGTGAAGTCTCAGTTCGTGCTGCGCGCGGTGTCCTTAGAAGGCGCTCGTGACAACATGAAAGTGCTGCATCCTCTGCCACGTATTGATGAAATCACCAACGACGTTGATAAAACGCCGTATGCCTATTATTTCCAGCAGGCAGGAAACGGCATCTTTGCCCGTCAAGCTTTGTTGGCTCTAGTTTTGAATGCTGAACTGAACTTTTAATCGAGGGCGCTAAGATGACACACGATAATAAATTACAGGTAGAAGCGATTAAACGTGGCACGGTGATTGACCATATTCCAGCTCAGGTCGGCTTCAAACTATTAACGTTATTCAAACTCACCGAGACCGATCAGCGCATTACTATCGGCTTAAACCTGCCTTCGAATGCGCAGGGCCGCAAAGATCTGATTAAAATCGAGAACGTCTTTTTGACCGAAGAGCAGGTCAACCAACTCTCGATTTATGCGCCAAAAGCGACGGTAAACCGCATCGATAACTACGAAGTAGTTCTTAAGCTCACGCCAACGCTGCCAGAGCAGATTGACCACGTATTGGACTGCCCAAACAGCAACTGTATCAGCCGCAGCGAACCAGTATCTTCCAGCTTTAAAGTTCGTGTGCGCCAAGATGAAGTGTTATTGAAGTGTAAGTACTGTGAAAAAGAGTTTGAACATCATGCTGTGATGCAGGGGATTTAGATTAAAGCTCAATACAAATTTCCAGATTTAACTCGGGTTTGCGAGGCGGCGGGTGGGTTTTAGTAGGCCGCTTCCCTATAATGGTGACGAATTTATTCTTAATGTTCATCATACATCCGAAATCCTATAGGAGCAGATATGTCACGCATCATCAGTACAGAGAACGCACCTGCCGCAATCGGTCCTTATGTTCAGGGCGTTGATCTGGGTAGCATGATCATCACTTCTGGTCAGATCCCTGTGAACCCGAAGAATGGTCAGGTTGCTGAAGACGTTTCCGCACAGGCGCGCCAGTCTCTGGAAAACGTGCAGGCTATCGTTGAAGCTGCTGGTCTGAAAGTATCAGATATTGTGAAAACGACCGTTTTCGTTAAAGATCTGAACGACTTTGCGACCGTTAACGCGACCTACGAAGCGTTCTTCACTGAGCATAATGCGCCGTTCCCAGCGCGTTCATGCGTTGAAGTTGCACGTCTGCCTAAAGACGTGAAAATTGAAATCGAAGCGATCGCAGTACGTCGCTAATATCTCGATTATCAATGTTATACAGGCCAGCAAACGCTGGCCTGTTTTGTTTTTAGCGCAGTAACAAATTGAGGTTAAGCGTCTTTCACTGACGACGTATTACCGAAGAAGAGCTCGGTAATCAGTTTATCGTCGATGGGCTCACCGCTCAGCGTGCGCACCAGTAATTCACTGCCGAGCAGTTGAAGTGAGAACACCATATCAGGCTGAACGCGCTTAATTTTCTGTAGGTGTTTGCTGGCATTAACCACCGAAATAGTTTTGGTGTTCGCATTGGCGACCTCTTTCGCCGCCAGCACGATAAACGCATTTTCTGCATCATCGTCACGCAGCGCCAGAATGAATTTCGCCTTTGCCGCACCGGCTTCGATCAGCACTTGGGCATTAGACGGATCGCCGATAATTAAGTCCGTATCCGGTGGATATTCATGAGAAACATTGGGTGGCACGATGACGGTCAGTGCGTCTCCGCGCTGTTTAAGCCCGAGATAAACGCTCAATGCTAGCGGAGTGGCACCCGCGATAATAAAGTGATTTTTACGCATCACGTGAGAAATCCTGCCTTTCACCAATCGTTTTAAATTACCGCCAATCACTGGCCCAATAATGGCACTGATTGACGTCGCAAATACGGTAATCCCCATAACGATAACGGAGACGGTAAATAGCCGAGCGGTTGCCGTATGAGGAACAATATCGCCAAAGCCTACCGTTGACATACTGACTACCGAGAAATAGAACGCCGTTGGCATATCTAAAATAGGTGGAACAAATTCGCCACCCAAATAGAGCGAACCAAAAACGGCATACAGCAGTAAAGACGCAAAGCTGACTAACGCAAATAAACCACCGGCGGCTAAGCTGGCGTGGTCAAAACGTCGCCAATAGGCGATGAGTAAAATCAGCAATATCACGGCGTACAGAAACAGGTTCAGCATTTCCTGAGGTGAAAGAAAGCTGAGTAGGCCGGTAACGAATAATAATAATAACGAGAATGCCCATGCCACGCGCGCGCGCAGCAGCAGCCCGAACGCCATCAGTATTAAGCCAAATCCAAGCACAAACTGCGGGATTTCAAGTAGGCCAGTAACAGAAAGCGTCTCTTTCCATGAGCTGAACGAACTGATGGCGTTTGGCACATAGTCAAACGCTCTCAGCATCACCGGACGCATGAAGAGATAGCCATACGCGGCCACCAACACGGCCAGACACCAGTGCGGTTTAAACAAAGATATGAATCTGTGGAATAGTTTTTTCACGGCAAAGGGACTGATTCAAATAAAAAAAGTGTAGCGCGAAACGCCAGTGATGAACAGTTGGAGTCTGGGCGCGTTGCTCGCCAGTTTAACTCTCCCCTGTGAAGGGGAGAGGGAAAATAGGGTTTATTGGCCTAATACCTTTTCGTATTAGAAGAACCCTTGTGGTTTTTCGCTATAGCTGACCAGCAGGCATTTCGTTTGCTGATAATGCTCCAACATCATTTTATGGGTTTCACGCCCGATGCCAGACTGTTTATAGCCACCGAATGCGGCATGTGCTGGATAGGCGTGGTAGCAGTTTGTCCACACGCGGCCGGCCTGAATTCCGCGGCCCATTTGATAAGCGACGGTACCATTACGCGTCCATACGCCTGCGCCGAGGCCGTAGTCGGTATCGTTAGCCAGCTCAAGCGCTTCCGCCTGATTTTTGAACGTTGTGACGGCCAGTACTGGGCCAAAAATCTCTTCTTGGAAAACGCGCATGCTGTTTTTGCCAAACAGAATGGTGGGTTCTAAATAATATCCACTGCCTAGTCCACCCTCTAAGAGTCGTTTGCCGCCGCCGGTCAGTACGCGCGCGCCCTCTTTTTTACCAATCTCGATGTATTTCAGTATGGTATCCATTTGACCTGCGGAAACCTGAGCGCCCATCTGGGTATTGCTATCGAGCGGGTTGCCCGAGCGAATGGATTCCACACGTTTAATCGCGCGTTCCATAAAGCGTTCGTAGATCGATTCCTGCACCAGCGCGCGGCTTGGACAGGTACAGACTTCACCTTGGTTAAAGGCGAACATAGCAAATCCTTCCAGCGCTTTATCAAAGAAGGAGTCTTCTTTGTCCATCACGTCGGCGAAGAAAATATTGGGGGACTTTCCTCCCAGTTCAAGCGTAACGGGGATCACGTTTTTCGCCGCATAGCCCATGATTTGCTGACCCACTTCTGTGGAGCCGGTAAACGCCACTTTAGCAATGCGCGGTGAGGTTGCGAGATATTCGCCAATTTCGCCACCGGCACCGTTTACCACGTTGAGCACGCCTTCTGGCAACAAATCGCCGATCAGCTCCATCATGATAAGCACAGACATCGGCGTTAGCTTAGCGGGTTTTAGTACGATGCAGTTGCCTGCCGCCAGCGCTGGCGCCATTTTCCAGCAGGCCATCAACAGCGGAAAGTTCCACGGAATGATTTGTCCCACGACGCCAAGCGGTTCATGAAAATGATAGGCCACGGTTTCACTGTCAATTTCGCTGATACCCCCTTCCTGAGCGCGAATACAGGAGGCAAAGTAACGGAAGTGATCGATGGCAAGAGGAACGTCGGCGTTCAGGGTTTCACGGATCGGTTTGCCGTTATCCCACGTTTCAGCGTGAGCCAGCAATTCTAGATTTTGCTCCATGCGGTCAGCAATCTTAAACAGCACGCTGGCGCGTTGCTGTACCGAGGTTTTCCCCCAGGCATCTTTGGCTGCGTGGGCGGCATCGAGCGCTAAATCCACGTCTTTTTTACTGGAGCTGGCCACTTCGCAAAGTGCTTGTCCGGTAACTGGGGTCAAGTTAGAGAAATATTCTCCTTCAACGGGTGGCACCCATTTTCCGCCGATAAAGTTTTCATAACGTGATTTGAGTTTGAGGGGAGAGTTGCCGCTGCCGGGAGTGAGAATATCAAGAGCGTGATTCGTCATTACTGTCTCCTTGAGTCCATAGTGTCAGGTACAGTGAAACGTTTATACCCTTCATACTTCAAGCTGCTTGCAGTATGGCGGGTATATATAGCTCTATAAGCGTAGCGTGGCTGAATATATGAGGGACAAGGAGGGCGTATTTATTCGGAAGGGATCACAGTTTGGTGCGCAAATGCGCACCAAAAAGCCATGATAGATCGTTAATCGTCTTTGAACAGCGCGCTATCTCGCAGTAGATGATCGTTTCCACGGCGGCGAGTGAAGCCACTGCGATCAAAAAACTCCAGAATTTGGATCGCTAGCTTGCGCCCTACGCCCAGACGATCGCGGAAATCAGCGGCGGAAGTGCTGCCCTGCGTGGCGTCCATGGCGCGGATCAAATCGGCAAACTGGTGCATACGCTCGGTGCGATAGTAACGATCTTTGACCACGGCGGTGATGTAGCCAAGCAATGCCGCCTGACGCAGTAATTGGCGCATTTCATTTTCTTCGGCTTTCACTTCATTGGCCAGATCGCGCACCCACCACGGCGCATCCTGAATCAATGGCTGCGTGCGCTCCCACAGCGCCTGCTGGGCGTCGCTTAGGGTTAAACCATGCTGTGGCAGGTGCAGCCAGCCACGGCTGTTGACGATTTGCTGATTAGCCAGCAGATGATTTATGAGGGCAAATACCAGCGATTCGGGTTCGACGGGCAGTGCCATACGGCGCAGGCGCGCGCGGCCAACGCCCATCTGATCGTTATGCTGCTCGTGGAACAGCGCCAACGTGTCTAACAAACGCTGTTGGAAGCGTTCCGCTATTTCGCGTGATAACGCGTAGTCGCCCACCACCAGCAGATTATCTGCATGGAAAAGTTCGCTACAGCGTTCTGCCGTGAGCTGGCGTTCCCAGGCGAACTGAGGAATAGAAAGCGTGCCTTTAGGCAGGCGCAAGGCTAATACCTCGGCATCACTTTGGGCATTGGCGAGCTGTTTTAGCCAATCTAAAAATGCAGGCAGACGTTTACCACGGCGCGGTGA
Source organism: Hafnia sp. (assembly GCF_036648275.1). Taxonomy (NCBI): domain Bacteria; kingdom Pseudomonadati; phylum Pseudomonadota; class Gammaproteobacteria; order Enterobacterales; family Hafniaceae; genus Hafnia; species Hafnia sp. The sequence continues at coordinate 104,162 of NZ_JAVXIQ010000012.1, forward strand.
GGTGGTTTGCAATACCCGAGCAGCACCTAGCGTACTGCGTGCTGAAATATCGCGCATGATCAGGGTGTCATTTTCGACCAACCACAGCGGGCTATCGAGCACCAGTTCAGCTAGTTGAACGCCTTCCATCGGAGCCTGTTCATCCAATAACGAGATACGCCCCGTAATGTGGCTTGCGGCATGATGCAGATGTAACGGTTGCCAGTGCTGGATGGGCGCAATGAGATCAAGCGCAACTAAAATACGCGTGCTCGCTGTTTCCGAAGGACGCTGTGCCAGCAGCCAATCACCGCGGCTGATTTGCTCTTTGCTGACGTCGCCGCTGAGGTTTAGTGCAATACGCTGACCCGCATGGGCATGTTCAGACGGTTGGTTCTGAGCATGAATGCCGCGCACGCGCACGGGTCTATCACAACCGGTTAGCCATAGATTGTCACCCACTTTCACGCGGCCTGCGAGTGCGGTGCCGGTAACCACTAAACCCGCGCCTTTCACGCTAAAAGCACGGTCGATTGCTAAACGGAAGCGTTGATCGAGATGGGCTGGTGTTTCGGTAAGGGCAATAAGATGGTCGCGCAGCTCATCGATACCCTCACCTTGAGCGGCTGCGGTGGTAAAAATCGGTGTGTCAGACCAGCCCATTTCATGCAGTACGTCAGTGACTTGCTGGTGGACTTCATCCACACGATCGCTATCAGCGCGGTCGGCTTTGGTTAACGCCACGGTTAATGCCGGTTTACCTGCTAAGCGCAGCAGCGTTAGGTGTTCGCGCGTTTGCGCCATAACGCCGTCGTCGCAGGCCACGACTAACAGGGCGTGAGGAATACCGCCAATGCCTGCCAACATATTGGCGAGGAATTTTTCATGGCCGGGAACGTCGATAAAACCCAACACGTTGCCATCATCTAATGGCAAATAGGCATAGCCGAGATCGATGGTCATACCACGGCGTTTTTCTTCCGGTAAACGGTCGGCATCCACGCCCGTCAGCGCCTGTAACAGCGTGGTCTTACCGTGGTCAACGTGCCCAGCGGTAGCAATAATCATGGACGTAACTCCTGTAATAACGCGTGTAAAAGTCCTTCTTCATCTTCTAAACAGCGCAGATCGAGCCACAGTTTTCCTTCACTGATACGGCCAATTACAGGGCGGGATAGCGAGCGACATTGCTGAGACAGCGCTTCGAGTTCGCCGCCCTTACCGCTGTGCGGCATCAGGGTGATTGCGATGCTTGGCAGGCGATCAACGGGCAGCGAACCACTGCCGATTTGCGACTGGCAAGGCGTGATGCTCACGTTAAACTGCTTGGCGAAGCGCTGCTGTAATGGCGGCAATAGGCGTTCGGCGCAGGCGTGGATCTCAGCTTCGGTACGGGTCATATGGCGCAGCGTCGGCAAAGCCTGAGCGAGTTTATCTGGCTGTTGATAGAGCTGGAGCGTGGCATCAAGCGCTGCCAGCGTCATTTTACCGCAGCGAAGCGCGCGCTTAAGCGGATGGTTTTGCAGCTGTTCGATCAGCGCACGTTTGCCTACGATAATGCCAGCCTGCGGCCCACCTAGTAATTTATCGCCGGAAAAACTGACTAAGTCCACGCCGTCGGCAATGAGCTTTTGCGGCATTGGCTCGGCGGGAAGACCGTAGGCGGCCATATCAATCAGTGAACCACTGCCCAAATCGGTAATAACGGGGACTCCCGTTTCACGGCCTAACGTCACCAGCTCGGCTTCCTCTACGGCGGAGGTAAATCCTTGAATTGCATAATTGCTGGTGTGTACTTTCATCAGCAACGCGGTGTTTTCGTTGATGGCCTGACGATAGTCTTTAAGGTGAGTTCGGTTGGTGGTACCCACTTCCGTGAGTTCGCATCCGGCCTGCAGCATGACGTCGGGAATACGAAATGCGCCGCCAATCTCAACCAGTTCACCGCGTGAAACGATAACCTGCTTATGGCTCGCCAGCGCTGCCAGCATTAGCAGCACCGCAGCCGCATTATTGTTAACTATGCAGGCATCTTCCGCGCCGGTTAATTCACACAGGCGGTCGGCGATCGCGCGATCGCGATGGCCACGGCCTGCGCCGTCGAGATCGTATTCCAGCGTGACGGAGTGACGCATTGCCATGACGCTGGCGTCGATAGCCTGCTCTGCTAGAAGGGCTCGGCCTAAGTTGGTATGTAATACGGTTCCAGTCAGATTAAAGACCTGCTGGAGGGCATCTTTTTGGCTGAGCGAAAGCTGATGATCGACTGCAAGAGCCCAGTTTTCACACCATGCGGGAAGCTTTTGCTGAACGCGAATGCTGTCGCGCGCCTGCTGTTGCAATCTGCGCAAAGTTTGGGTGACGAGCTGTGCGCCATAGTTTTCCAACAAAGACTGGAAAGTTTCGTCGCGTAACAGCGTATCGACGGAGGGGAGCTGGCTATAAAGAGTCTGGCTGTCTGCGGACATGGTGATCTCACGCCTTTATCATCGTAATAATGAATATGATAAAGGCTGAGAGCCCAAGAATACAGCGAGTATCAGGTTACCGGTGGTTCTGTGCGGGTAAAGCTCTCTCGTTGGAACAAACGTTCGGCCAGTTTAACCAGCTCAGGGCGCTCTAAACTCCAGTTTGGCGCGACCCGACGAAAGTTGAGATAGCCAAGACAGCATCCGGTGGCAATATCTGCCAGCGTCATCTGCGATCCGTTGAGCCACTTCCCTTCTTTTGCGTGTCGTTCTAAAGCGTCTAAGCCGCGATCGATTTTGCCACGCTGGCGCACAATCCAGTCGCTATTCTGCTTGTCGGCTGGGCGCATCATTTCCTGAACTAATAGAACCGCGGCGTCACAGATGCCGTCAGAAAGTGCTTCTAGCTGGCGTACACGCAGCGCCTGTTGGCGATCTTCCGGTACGAATTTTGGCGTAGCATCTAACAGATCGATGTATTCGGCAACGATGGGTGAGTCATAAAAGATCTCACCGTCGGCGGTGACGAGCGCAGGAATTTTCCCTAGCGGGTTATATTGCGGAACATGGCTGGTGCTTTCCCATGGAATGTCGTTAACAAATTCAAATGTCAGCCCTTTTTCCAACAACATAACAAAGATTTTGCGCACGTAGGGGCTGGTATAGCTGCCAATGAGTTTCATGGTCCCTGTCCTTATCCACTAACAAAACGATGAGTTTATAAAAGGATACTGGGATGAGTATGGCAGAAACGTTACGGTAGGGAAGGGAGAACCGACCACGGAATAGTGGTCGGTGGCGCAAATAGTTTACTTCTTCTTGTAAATTTCGGCGGTGCCGCGGGCAATATCGCCCATGCCCTCTGTACCGACTGAAGTGATGCGATAAGCGTCAGCATCTTTCTCTTCGGCTTTTTTCTCCAGCTTTTTCACGATGTCATCCATGGTGCCGTCGCGCACTTCCGCGCTGACGTCGCCGATTTTGGTGTATTTCTCCATATCGGAATGTTTGATTTCATCAGCTGCGTTAGAAAATGCAGAGAAAGAGAGCAGAGAGGCACCGGCAATAGCAAGTAGGTATTTGTTCATATCTTTATCCTCGATTTTATTTGTGAGTTACCGGCCTTAACGACAAAGCCAGAAGTTCATCCTTCAAACGATGGATCTACGACGTTTTACAGCATGGAATATAGGAACGTAGGCGGAAGACAACCGCATCAATCCTGAATTCATTCTTTGAAACCGCCGAAATTCGATGATTAACAAAATTAATCAGACGGTTTTTAATCGCCTTTCAAGCTTAGTGTAGATTTTCAGGATTGATAGTGAGGAAGGGAAAACGATGTTTATGCAGGGGGCGAAAGCCCCCTGTGAAAGGGTAAATATTATTTATGTTGTCCCTGTTTCTCAAGGAACTGAACGCCTTTGTCTGGGAAGTCAGTGAATGCGCCGTCAACGCCCGCTTTGTTGTAGATCAGATCGTAAAGCTGATCGCCGTTGCTGACGTAATTTGGCAAGGCGTCAACGCGAATGGTGTAGGGATGCACTACCATTTTCGCGGCGTGAGCATCGGTTACCATCGCGGTTAGTTTTGGATTAGCTTGGGTGGCATCTTTGCCCACCAGCATGTGGTAATCCGGTCCAATGCCGTCGGCATATTGCGCAATCTGCTTCATCGCACCCGGTTTAAACATCCAGTCGTAGTCGTAGTTCACCCATGTCCCGTCTGGTTTTTTCTCATAGGTTTCATTCCAGTCGGTATAGGCAATCAACTGAACCAGTTTGAGATCCATACCCATCTTAGGCTCTAACTCGGTTTTGATGCGCTTAAGCTCGTTTGGATCGAAACATTGCAGATAGACATTGTCGTTCTTGCCGGTGTAGCCGTATTGCTTCAGCACCTGTAGCACTTTGGTGGAGATGTCTTTGCCTTCTTGCTGGTGGAACCACGGTGCTTTTATCTCAGGGTAAATCCCGATATTTTTGCCCGTTGAATGGTTAAGCCCTTGGACAAACTCGATCTCTTCTTCAAAGGTGTGGATGCGGAAATCAGACTTGCCCATCGGGAAACGGCCCGGATAGCTTTGCACGCGCTTGCCGTCTTTGATGTCAAAACCTTCGGTGAATTTCAGCGATTTGATTTCGTCGAGGGTGAAATCAATCGCGTAGTAACGCCCATCTTTACGAGCACGATCGGGGAAGCGGTCGGCAACATCGGTCACGCGATCCAGATAATGGTCATGGAGAACGACTAATTTGTCGTCCTTGGTCATCACCAAATCCTGCTCTAGGAAATCGGCGCCTTGAGCATAAGCCATAGCCTTAGAAGGCAGAGAATGTTCCGGCAGATAGCCGCTTGCGCCGCGGTGCGCAATAACCACTTTATCAGCAGCCTGTGCGCTCATCGCCAGCGTGCCGCTTAATAGCAATCCTGCCATGATGGCATTGAGTCGTAGGGTCATAGAGGTTTTCCTTATTTTTAGAGGTCTTTACCCGTCATACTTCAAGTGGCTTATGCGTTGGCTGCGTTCAATCACCCGAATCACTTACCAGAGTCAGTTCATCGGGATTCTTTCTCTTGCCGCCTTCAAGCAACTCGAATTATTTTGGGTCTATTGGGGTAAAAAAAAGGCCGTGACGCAGGAAGCAACGACACGGCCTAGTGAAACTTTTTAAAGATTAGTTCCCGCGGTTTGCCGCGATTTCTTCGTGATGTTTTTTCTCGTTGATCATCACGACTAACAGCAGGATAACGGCGAGAATGCTACCGCCAATCATCACCATAAAGCCGCCGTCCCAGCCGAAGAAGTCAACGGTGTAACCCACGATGGCGCTCGCAGCAACCGAACCACCCAGATAACCGAACAGACCGGTAAAGCCCGCTGCGGTACCCGCTGCTTTTTTCGGTGCCAGCTCTAAGGCGTGCAGGCCGATGAGCATAACAGGGCCGTAAATCAGGAAGCCGATGATAATCATACAAGCCATATCGACGCCTGGGTTGCCCGCTGGGTTCATCCAGTAAACGATGGTGGCGATGGTGACCAGAACCATGAAGAACACGCCGGTGGCACCACGGTTTCCGCGGAATACTTTATCCGACATCCAGCCACACAGCAGGGTGCCTGGAATACCCGCATATTCATACAGGAAGTAAGCCCAAGAGGATTTATCCAGCGCGAAGTGTTTCACTTCTTTCAGATAGGTTGGAGACCAGTCCAGAATGCCATAGCGCAGCAGATAAACAAACACGTTAGCGATAGCGATGTACCACAGCAGTTTGTTAGGCAGCACGTACTGCATGAAGATTTGCTTAGCGGTCAGCTCTTCTTCGGCTTTCTCAGAGTAATCATCCGGGTAGTCGTTTTTATACTCTTCAATCGGTGGCAAACCACAAGACTGCGGAGTATCGCGCATCAGGCCGAAGGCGATCAGAGCAACAACAATGGCTGCGATGGCTGGCATATACAGCGCCGCGTGCCAGTCGTTAAACCATGCCATCCCCAACAGGAACAGAAGTGGAGGCAAGCCGCCGCCGACGTTATGCGCACAGTTCCATACGGAAACGATGCTGCCACGCTCTTTCTGTGACCACCAGTGAACCATGGTACGTCCACATGGAGGCCATCCCATTCCTTGGAACCAACCACACAGGAACAGCAGAACGAACATGACCGCAATGCTGGAGGTTGCCCATGGCACAAAGCCCATAAAGAGCATCACCGCAGCGGCCAGAATCAGACCGGCAGGCAAGAACACGCGTGGGTTCGAGCGGTCGGAGACGGAACCCATAATGAATTTCGAGAAACCGTAAGCGATTGAAATCCCTGAAAGGGCAAAGCCCAAATCGCCACGAGAGAAACCTTGTTCGATAAGGTACGGCATCGCTAGCGTAAAGTTTTTACGCACCAGATAGTAGGCCGCGTAGCCGAAGAAGATCCCCATGAAGATCTGCCAACGTAAACGACGATAGGTCGGATCGACCTGTGCGTCAGGCAAGCGCTTCGCGTGCGCTGCGGGTTTAAAAATACTTAACATGTAGATATGCCTCCGATGGCTTTCTCTTCTTTATATGTATCCTGAACCGATTCCCCAGTGAGCCCGGTTAAGGTTTGCTGTGTGCCAACAAAAAATAGAACAGCAATGGTGTTTTCTTACGCTATTTTCCGTTTAGTGGTGGTCATTCCATTTTCTTTTTCGAGCGTAGAGTATTCAAACGCGCATTTCGTTACTGTGAGAGATCGCGCAAATTGTTACAGTTTTATGAATGCGATGCTGATTTTGAGCGGTTAGTTAATTTTTTGAAACCAAAAATCACATACATCTAGTGATAATGATCACAAAAATGGTGAAATACGCGCTAATCACTTTCGTTTTGTGCGCGTATTTGCTCCTTATCAAACAATTTCTGTGTGGGTTATGCCTTAATAAGCACAATTGCTTATCAGTACATTCATTGTTGTGAATAAGGTCGGGAGCCACACATGCTACAAAGCCCAGCGACACAAGAAACTGATGTCATCATCATCGGGGGTGGTGCGACCGGTGCAGGGATTGCACGTGACTGCGCACGCCGCGGCTTGCGTTGTATTTTATTAGAGCGTCACGACATAGCGACTGGCGCAACAGGACGCAATCACGGTCTTTTGCACAGCGGCGCGCGTTATGCGGTAACCGACGGCGAATCCGCGCGTGAATGTATTGAAGAAAACAAAATTCTTAAGCGCATTGCCCGTCACTGCGTTGAACGCTCAGATGGCCTGTTTATCACGCTTCCTGAAGATGATTTGGGTTTCCAATCTGGCTTTATCGAGGCCTGCCAAAAGGCGGGTATTGATGCGCAGGCCATTGACCCTAAAGAGGCGCTACGTCTTGAGCCTGCCGCTAACCCCGCTTTGATTGGTGCGGTACGGGTGCCTGATGGCACCGTCGATCCATTCCGTCTCACCGCGGCCAATATGCTGGATGCACGTGAGCATGGCGCACAGGTGCTGACCTATCACGAAGTGAGCGGATTATTACGCCACGGCGATCGTATTACCGGCGTGCGCGTTATCGACCATAAATCGCGTGAAAGCTATGAAATTCATGCGCAAATCGTAGTGAATGCCGCTGGGATCTGGGGCCAGCATATTGCTGAGTATGCCGATTTACGGGTACGCATGTTCCCAGCCAAAGGCGCGCTGTTGATCCTTGGTCATCGCATTAACAATATGGTGATCAACCGCTGCCGCAAGCCCGCCGATGCCGATATTTTGGTGCCGGGCGATACCATTTCTCTTATTGGTACCACCTCAACGCACATCGATTACGATCAGATCGACAACATGATCGTGACGCCGGAAGAAGTCGATATCTTGATCCGCGAGGGCGAGAAGCTTTCGCCTAAATTAGCGAGAACGCGAATTTTACGCGCCTATGCGGGCGTGCGTCCGCTGGTTGCTAGCGACGACGATCCAAGCGGGCGTAACGTGAGCCGCGGCATTGTGCTGCTCGATCATGCGGTTCGTGATGGTCTGGAAGGCTTTATCACGATCACCGGCGGCAAGCTGATGACCTATCGCCTGATGGCAGAATGGGCCACGGATAAAGTCTGCGAGAAACTCGGTATTACAACTGCGTGTACCACGGCGACCGAAGCACTGCCGGGATCACAACATTCAGCTGAAGAGACGCTGCGCAAGGTGATCTCGTTGCCTGCTACGATCAGAGGTTCGGCGGTTTATCGCCATGGCGATCGCGCCGACCGTATGCTGGCGGGCGATCGTCTTAGCAACAGTCTGGTATGTGAATGTGAAGCCGTAACCGCAGGGGAAGTGCGCTATGCGGTTGATTCTCTGACGGTGAATAATCTGGTGGATTTGCGCCGACGTACCCGTGTGGGTATGGGCACCTGTCAGGGCGAGCTTTGCGCCTGCCGCGCCGCGGGTCTGCTTAATCGTTTTAAAGTTACCACGCCGAAGCAATCTATCGATCAGCTCTCTCATTTCCTTAATGAACGTTGGAAAGGCGTGCGCCCAATAGCTTGGGGCGATGCGCTGCGCGAAAGCGAATTTACGGCTTGGGTTTACCAAGGTTTATGCGGCATGGAAGCACCTGCGCAGAATCAGGGCGCTCAGGAGAATGACAATGAAATTTGACACGGTAATGATTGGCGGCGGCTTAGCTGGGCTATTGTGCGGTATTCGATTAGCTGAGGCTGGGCAGAAATGCGCCATTGTGAGCTCGGGTCAAAGCGCGCTGCATTTTTCTTCGGGCTCGCTAGACTTGTTATGCCATCTGCCCGACGGCAGCGCCGTAGAGCAACCGCTGGCCGAGTTGGAATCTTTAGCGGCTCAGGCTCCGCAGCATCCTTATAGCTTAATGGGGCATGATGCCGTGGTGCGTTATGCCGCGGAATCAGAGCGTTTGCTGGAACGCAGCGGGCTGGCGTTAGTGGGAAGCTGCCAACAAAACCATTTACGCGTCACGCCGTTGGGAACGCGTAGAGCAACGTGGCTGAGCCCAAACGAAGTGCCGGTGAGTGCATTGGATCAGCCGCTGCCGTGGGAACGTGTGCTGGTTACCGGTATTGAAGGGTTCCTCGATTTCCAGCCACATTTGGTGGCGAATTCGTTGGCCGAGCAGGGCATAGAAACCAAAATTGCGGAGCTCACGCTGCCCGCGTTAGATCGTTTGCGCAATAACCCAAGTGAATTCCGCGCGGTGAATATTGCGCGCGTGTTGGATTTACCTGATAACCAACAGCTATTGATTGATGAACTTAACCGCCTTGCCCAGCAGGTGGATGCCATCATCATGCCTGCCTGCGTTGGCATGGAACAAGCTGATGCATTAGAGCATCTACGCTCACGAGTGAGAGTGCCGTTATTGCTGTTGCCAACGCTGCCGCCATCGGTGCTGGGAATGCGTTTGCATCATCTGCTTCGCCGCCGTTTTCAGGCGCTTGGCGGCGTGATTATGCCCGGTGATGCGGTGTTAAGAGCCGATCTGGAAGAGGGCTCAGAGGCGAAAATTTACACTCGTAACCACACCGACATTCCTTTGCGGGCGAAAAACGTGGTTCTGGCGAGCGGTAGTTTCTTCAGTAATGGGCTTAAGGCTGATTTCAACGGCGTGACTGAACCCGTGTTCGGCTTAGACGTTATCAGTGAAAACGAGCGGGCTAACTGGAGCACTGAAAATATGTTCGCGCCTCAGCCGTATTTGCAGTTTGGCGTGAGCACCGATGAGCAATTGCGCCCAACAATAGGTGGCAAAGTCGTGAGCAATCTACGAGTGATTGGTGCCGTTCTGGGGGGATACGATCCTATTCAGCAAGGCTGTGGCGCAGGTGTTTCAATGCTAACGGCGCTGCATGCGGCGGAACAAATTTTGGCAAAAGCGGAGGGCGCGCTATGAACCTGCTCGCAGATAACAGCTTCGAAAACTGCATTAAATGCACTGTGTGCACCACCTATTGTCCGGTCGCGAAGGTTAACCCGAATTATCCAGGGCCAAAACAGGCTGGGCCAGATGGTGAACGCCTGCGTTTGAAAGATCCTCTGCTTTATGATGATGCGTTGAAATACTGTACCAACTGCAAACGCTGTGAGGTCGCTTGCCCATCAGATGTAAAAATTGGCGATATTATCCAACGCGCTAAAGCAAATTATAGCCAGCATAAGCCGACGCTGCGTGATGCGATTCTCAGCCATACCGATCTGATGGGGACGCTATCAACGCCGTTCGCGCCGATTGTGAATATGACCACCGGTCTTAAACCGGTGCGCAAACTGTTGGATAAAGCGCTGAAGATCGACCATCGTCGTGAATTGCCAAAATATTCGCTGGGGACATTCCGTCATTGGTACAAAAAACAGGCCGCAGAACAGGCTAAGTTCGCCGAACAGGTCGCGTTCTTCCACGGTTGTTTCGTTAACTATAACCATCCGCAGCTCGGCAAAGATTTGGTGAGCGTGTTTAACGCCATGGGTATCGGCGTGCAGCTGTTGAAGCGCGAAAAATGCTGCGGCGTACCGCTGATTGCGAATGGGTTTATCGAACAGGCGAAAAAACAGGCTCGCGTTAACGCAGAGTCTTTGACCGACGCCGTGATTGGCAAAGGCATTCCGGTTGTCGCCACGTCTTCAACCTGTGCATTTACCATCCGTGATGAATATCCGCACGTGCTGGATGTGGATACCACGCAGGTGCGTGAACACGTTGAGCTGGCAACGCGCTATCTCTATCGCTTATTAGACGGTGGGCGTGAGTTAAAACTGAAATCGACGCCGATGAAGATCGCGTACCACACGCCGTGTCATATGGAAAAAATGGGCTGGACGCCGTATACGCTGGCGCTGCTGCAAATGATTCCCGGCGTGGAGTTGACGGTTCTGGATTCCCAGTGCTGTGGTATTGCGGGAACTTATGGCTTCAAGAAAGAGAACTACGAAACATCGCAGGGAATTGGTGCAGGGTTATTCCGCCAGATCGAAGAGAGTGGGGTGGATCTTGTGGTGACGGACTGCGAAACCTGTAAGTGGCAGATTGAGATGTCGACGAGTAAGAAATGTGAGCATCCGATTTCGTTGCTGGCGCGGGCGTTGGGGTAAGGTTTCACCCAGCAGAACTGCATATGTTGGATCAGTGAAGATTTCGTCCGCCTATCAATAACGGTTTTCACATGTAACGCCAATCTAAGGCGTCCGATGAGAGCCCCGTTGCGCGGGGGCTCTCAACTCGCGCGCTTTTATCCGAGATGCCATCTTCGCGCCGGGTCGGCATGCGCCATCCCTGGCGCCTCCTCCCCTAGTGGAAACATCCTGTTTCCACTGCTCTCACTATCTAAACTTAAACAAGAAACCAGATAGGGTTTTGTCTTTTGTCTTTTCGTGTTGAAAGAATGCATCTTAGAGCCGCCAGCAGGGATGCTGGTGGCAGGTTGAGGGCGTACAGGATGTACGCTCCGAGACCGGTCGGCCAAACGACTCGGTAAAAAGCGCGAGAGTGAAGAGGTTGCGCGCTGGCAACCTCTTCTCGGACGCCTACGGCAGCAGTTTCATGGGTATATAAAAGCTAACTGGCGTACGAAACCCTCCACTGATCCAACATATACAGTACAGGCGTACGAAACCTTTCACCGTCTCATCCCTTCACCTTAGAATAGACCGCTACCATTCTCCTCCCCCTCCCTCATCCCCCACCACAATTCTTGTGATCAATACCTAGTTTTGGGAACGTTCCCGTTTCATAAAACAGTCATAGTGACTACGCTTTATGCAACTCAGTTTTTATGGATCGAATGTATGGCGCCGATCCACGTTACTCTGAAATCAGAACGACTCTACAGGTACTCAATATGAGCAAGGTAAAACAAGATCAGGTTGATCGGCTGATCGCATTGGTGGGCGGGCGTGAAAATATTGCTACCGTCAGTCATTGCCTTACCCGACTGCGGTTTGTACTGAACGATCCGGCGCTGGCTGCGCCTAAAAAGATTGAAGAATTACCGATGGTGAAGGGTTGCTTCACCAATGCTGGGCAATTTCAGGTCGTCATTGGCACGGACGTGGGGGATTGGTATCAGGCGTTGATTAACACGGCACACGTCGATGCCAGTAACAAAGAGCAGGCAAAAAAAGCTGCTCGCCAGAATATGGGCTGGTGGGAAATTGCGATTTCGCATTTCGCCGAGATCTTCTTCCCGTTGCTTCCTGCATTAATCAGCGGCGGTTTGATCCTCGGTTTCCGTAATGTGATCGGCGACATCCCGTTGGTAGACGGGCAACCGCTGACGGCATTACATCCGGCGTGGAAAACGGTATATGACTTCCTGTGGCTGCTGGGCGAAGCGATATTCTTCTACCTGCCGGTGGGAATTTGCTGGTCAACGGTGAAGAAGATGGGCGGTACGCCGATCCTCGGTATCGTGCTGGGGATTACGTTGGTTTCTCCACAGCTGATGAACTCGTACATGCTGGGCCAGCAGTTGCCTGAAGTATGGAATTTTGGCTGGTTCACTATTGAAAAAGTCGGCTACCAAGCGCAGGTGATTCCATCCGTGATGGCGGGTTTAGCCTTGGGTTGGATTGAGACTCGCTTAAAACGCCTGATCCCCGATTATCTGTATCTGGTCGTCGTGCCGGTGACGTCACTGCTTCTGGCGGTGTTCTTGGCGCACACCCTGATTGGCCCGTTTGGTCGCATGATTGGCGACGGCGTTGCATGGGCTGTGAAAGCGGTGATGACTGGCAGTTTTGCTCCGATTGGCGCGGCGCTGTTTGGCTTCTTGTATGCACCGTTGGTGGTTACCGGCGTGCATCAGACAACGCTAGCGATCGATATGCAGATGGTGCAAAGCATGGGCGGAACGCCGGTATGGCCGATTATCGCGCTGTCGAATATTGCTCAAGCCTCTGCCGTGTTGGCGATTATTTTCATTAGCCGGAAAGCTAACGAACGTGAAATTTCGGTGCCGGCGGCGATTTCTGCCTACCTCGGCGTTACCGAGCCTGCGATGTACGGTATCAACCTTAAATATCGTTTCCCGATGCTGTGCGCCATGATTGGCGGTGCTTGCGCCGGATTGATTTGCGGTTTGTTTGGCGTGATGGCTAACGGCATCGGCGTGGGTGGATTGCCGGGTATCCTTTCAATTCAACCGAAATTCTGGGGAATTTATGCCGTGGCGATGGTGGTTGCGATTGTGGTCCCTCTTGCCCTTACTATTTTGATTTATAAGCGCAAACAGAAACGCGGCGAGTTGCCGGTATAACGAATGAATACGGCTGCGAGTCTCGTGGCCGTAGAGTGAAAAAAGGAATATGACGATGAGCGAAACAGTTCCGTGGTGGCAAAACGGTGTGATTTATCAAATCTACCCGAAAAGTTTTCAAGATAGTACCGGCAGCGGCACAGGCGATCTTAACGGGATTATTCAGCGTCTGGATTATCTGCAAAACCTTGGCGTGAGCGCACTATGGCTGACGCCGGTCTATCCATCGCCGCAGATTGATAATGGCTATGACGTTGCTGATTACTGCGCGATCAATCCTGATTACGGAACGATGGCGGATTTTGAGCGCTTGGTTGATGAAGCTCATCAGCGTGGAATGCGTATCGTGATGGATATGGTATTTAACCATACATCGACTCAGCATCCATGGTTTGTTGCGGCGCAGGATCCTAACCACGAGAAGCATAATTTTTATATCTGGCGTGACGGCGAAGCGCAGGCGTTGCCGAATAACTGGCGCTCGAAGTTTGGTGGCAACGCGTGGCAATGGTCTGAAAGTGCAGAGAAATATTATCTGCATTTGTTCGCGCCACAGCAGGCGGATCTCAACTGGGAGCATCCGCCGGTGCGTGAAGCACTGAAAGCCGTGTGTCATTTCTGGGCGGACAAAGGCGTTGATGGCTTGCGTTTAGACGTGATCAATCTAGTGTCTAAACAGCAGGATTTCCCCGACGATCTGCAAGGTGACGGGCGTCGTTTTTATACTGACGGCCCACGTATTCATGAGTTTCTCAGCGAGTTTGGCCGTGATGTGTTTAAGCCTCGGGGCTTGATGACCGTTGGTGAAATGTCATCAACGCAGCTTGAACATTGTCAGCGCTATGCGGCGCTAGACGGCAGCGAGCTTTCGATGACGTTTAATTTTCATCATTTGAAAGTGGATTACCCCGGCGGTGAAAAATGGACGCTGGCGAAGCCAGACTACGTTGAGCTGAAAAAGATTTTTGCCTATTGGCAGCAGGGAATGCATAACCGAGCGTGGAACGCGCTGTTCTGGTGTAACCACGATCAGCCGCGCATTGTGTCGCGTTTTGGTGATGAAGGTGAATGGCGGAGCCTATCGGCAAAAATGCTGGCGATGGTGCTGCATGGCATGCAAGGCACGCCGTATATCTATCAGGGCGAAGAGCTGGGTATGACTAATCCGGGCTTTACCGATATTGAGCAGTATCGCGATGTTGAAAGCCTGAATATGTTCCGAGAGCTCAGCGAACAGGGGCGAGACAGCGCAGAACTGTTAGCGATTCTGGCGACTAAATCGCGCGATAACAGCCGCACCCCAATGCAGTGGAATGCGAGTCAAAATGCGGGCTTTACGCAGGGAACGCCGTGGATAGAACCCGCGGGTAATTATACTGAGATTAACGCTCAGGCGGCGGTAGCCGATGAAACGTCGGTTTATTACTGCTATCAAGCGCTGATTAAGCTGCGCCAGCAATTGCCGTTGCTGACCCACGGCGACTATGAAGATCTGCTGCCGAGCCATCCTGCGCAGTGGTGTTACCGTCGTAGTTATCAGGGCAAAAGCCTATATGTATTGGCCAACCTGAGCGCGCAAACGCAGACGCTGGAGATAAGCAGCGAGCTGCCGAAACAGGGGCGTGTGCTGATGAGCAATTATCCTCAGCAAGGCGAAGTTCCTCAGTCACTGCGGCCATATGAAAGTATTTATTGGCTTGTAGACGCATAATTGTCTAACGTGAATCCCCCTGAGCTGGATAACGCCGCTCGTTTAAGAGATACACGGGTCTAGCACACCGCGGGGCGGTTATGGAACACATCCGTGTGTTCCACCCTAAGGGCCAACGCTAAAACGTTGTTCAACTTTGTTCCAGACAAAGTTGTCGGAGGCTTTCGCCGCTACGACCCCATCGGTGTGCTCCCCCTAAAGTCGAGCTTAAGTGAACGGCGTTACTTGAGTTGGGGGATTTTTGTTGGCGGCAATCCTCACTAAATTGTGGTTGGCACCTCGTTTCAGATGTTCCTGTTTCTTTATAATAAAACGATGTTTCAAAATAATTTAAGCGAAATGTCGAGGAATGTATGATCACTGGAAATGTTAACCATCTAGAACTGTTGCCTTATTTACCTGCTCAGCTCAAGCAGGCGATTCAATATGTGATGGCAAATTTCAATGCGGATTCTGCGTTAGGTAAGTTTGATGTGGATGGCGAAAATCAGTTTGTGATGATTTTTAACGACTCAACTTCTCCAGCGGAAGAGCGCCGTCAGGAATTGCATGGCAAATATTTGGATATCCAAATTGTTTTAGCTGGGCAGGAAAAAATGGTCTTCAGCAATCTTGCCGCTCCACAAGGCAGCGCTGAATGGCTTGAGGGTAAAGACATCGCTTTTTTACCTCTGACGCAGCAGGGCTTAGAAGAGAAAAGCTTTATCATGAACGCAGGCGATTTTGTGGTGTTCTATCCCGGTGAATTACATAAGCCAATGTGTGCCGTGGGTGAGAATGCACCGGTTAAAAAAGCGGTCGTGAAGATTTTGGTTAAGTAATGTAGTGCCAATAGATCGGTGATTCATCGCAGTCTGCGCAATGGCTTCGATGATTAAGCTCTGCAAAAAACGTCACCGCAGCGTGTATTTATCAATATTGGTCAGAAAACCACGAATTCGCTCATCCCCATGTTTAAACAGTGAAACGATTTCCTGCACTGCTTTGCCATTGCGGTCTTTGCTCCATGCTAGCGACAAAGGAGATGGCTGGCGTTTGTTGTCGACTTCACGCGTTAGCAGCTCTCCGCGATCGATAAAAGGCTGGCAGATATTCTTAGGTAAAAAACCCACGCCGAGCCCGTCAAGATGGCACTCAAGTTTGGTCTGCATATCTGGCACTTTAATCTCTTTTTGCCCAGGCAGAAGCCAAGCAACGCGTTTGGTTAAGTTCCGCGACGTGTCTTCGATATTGATCGCTGGATAACCGCGTAATAGCGTGTTGGTTAAAGGCGTTGTGCTGGCGGCCAAGGGATGATGGGGGGCCAGCACAAACACCCAGCTTACTTCACCAAAGGGGAGGGTGCGTATCGAGTTGGAAAGTGATTCGGAGCCGGTAACGCCAATGGCGAGTTGGAAATCATCGTAAAGCATCGCATCCCAGACGCCCATGTAGACCTGACGTGAAAGCTGAAACTGAGTGAAAGGAAAACGGTGATTCAGCCATGTCAGCAGTTTTGCCGCCGATGCCGCGTTATAAAGCAGGTTATTGACCACGATATTAACCTGCCGCTCTACGCCGTCGTTGACCTGACTGAGCTCATCGGGCATGGCGTCGATCCAGCTTAGCCACTGATGGCAGCGTTCTAGCAAATGAACGCCAGCGGGCGTGAGGCTGACGGTGCGCGTGGTGCGTAGGAACAGCTGTGTTCCCAAGCTTTCTTCCAGCGTTTTAATACGATAGCTGATGGCCGCGGGCGTTTTATGTAGGTATTCCGCCGCCTTAGAGAAGCTGCGTGTTTCAGCGACCCGAATAAACGTGCGGAGCGTCTCTTGATCAAACATCGTATTCAACCCTCCGTTGATGAGCGTATTGCCAGCGCAGAGTGAGATCCATTCCCAACAAAGTGTCCGCCCCCGAAGTATGTCCATGATGCAAGACGCTTTCAAGCGAGCTTTCTGTAGCCTGTGAGCCACGTGCGAGTCGGCGTAACAGTGCGTGTATTGTGGTGCTGAAATAACCGCGTTTTGCATAGTGAAGATAGCTGGCACTGACGCTGGTGGTTAACGCTATCAGTAGGTTGTCGCTGGGAAGCAGTGAAGGACGTAGCGCCGTTTGAGACGTGGCGTGAAGAATGGCCATCATGCCAACCAACATGTCATCGCCGCTGGGAGTTAAACCGGGGCCTAAACCAATAATAGAACGCCAGTCTGGAGCGAAGCCCTGCGCCCAACGAGAAAGCTGCTGGGTGAAAATAGCGGTGTAAGGTGACGACGATTGGGGTGCTTGATTAAGCGGCCCACACAGTCCGGTGATAGCGCTATGGCGCGAAAGGTATTTTTCAAAGCGCTGTGGCGCAATGGAAAGCTTATCAGATATGCGTAAATACAGCGTTCGCCGTGGTTTGAGCAACTGAATATGCGGGCTAAATAGCCCACCGTTAATCGCCGTCAAACGGGTGCCGGGGGCTAAATAATGGCTGAGTTGATCAAAGTCAGCGCGGCGTATTAACCATCCCATCGGGCTAATTCCGTGCCCATAACGATGCAAGGTTAATAGCTGATTGGAAGCATTGCGCAGATTAATAGCGTGATTAAACCGATTTTCGCATACCCAGACGCCACGTATTGGCGGCAGGCAGTCACTGGCGGCTAAAGGAGAGCAAATCATTATCCGTTCTCCTAAGGTTTGAAGGGGAGAAAGCGCCTACGGTGAGGCAGGCGCTTGGTGTGTTATGCATAGACGTTATGCGTGAATATTCATCGCTTCAGCCAGCGCTTCTAGCGCTTGTTCAAAGCAAGGCAGCGGTGCACGCACGGTGCCTGCGCCGACTTGACCAATACCCGCTTCGCGATGAGCAATACCGGTATTGATAAGTGGAGTGATCCCCGTTTCGACAACGCGGCGTATATCCAAACCTAAACAGGCGCCTTGGAAATTCCATGATGGGATCTGCAACAGCGGATTATGTTGCAGATAGATTTCGCTCATCTCTTCCGAGGTTTCTTGAGCTGCATCCATGCCACCGGCACCGACAAAACGGGTTACGCCAGGTGCCGCAATCATCGCCGCACCGCCAATGCCGAAGGTTTCCGTAATGGCGCTATCACCGATGTCAGGGTTAGCGTCATCTTGGCTAAAGCCGGTAAAGAACAGCCCTTGCGGCGTATTAACCGGAGCTGTAAACCAGCGATCGCCCAGCCCGCTGACGCGAATGCCGAAGTCTCGGCCATTACGTGTCATGGCCGTCACGATGGAACCGGCTTTGATCTCTGCGGCGGCATCCATCACCGCTTTGCAATAGGCCATCGCGAGGTTTAGGAAGAACTGATCGGTCACGCTGAGGAACTGTAATACTTCGCCCAAGCGTGCTTTATCGTCATTCTGTAGCGCGATTTTAGGTGCCAGTGTGCGCATCAACAGCGCTGAAGCGGCAATATTACGCTGGTGGAATTCATCCCCCATGGTGATGGCCTGAGCCATCAGTGCGCTAAGATCGATGCCGTTTTCCGTTTCGCTGAGCGCTTGTTGCAATACCGGCGCTAAGGTATCGCGCATCCAGCACAGACGGCGCTGAACGTCTTCACCGTAGGCACCGAAACGCATGACCTTGCCAATGCCTTCGTTCAAATTGCAGTAGGCGCTGTTGCCGTGGACGTGGTTTTTAACTTCAAGTACCGGCATATTGGCCGAAGTGATCCCACCCATAGGGCCAACGGCGTTAACGTGATGGCAAGGAATAAAGGTGATCTCTCCGGTTTCCAACAGCGCATGCGCCTGTTGTTCATTCTGAGCCCAACCTTCATAGAGACACGCGCCGAGACATGCTCCACGCATTGGTCCCGTCATATCCTGCCATTCAATCGGTGGGCCAGCATGCAGCAAGGTTTTTCCTTCACGTAAAGCTGGGATCACCTCTTTAGCCAAATGAACGCCGGTCCAGAATGGGCGGGCTTCTTTAATGCGTGCAACGATCGCCTCATTGGCGTGCGCAATAGATGAGTACATAGCAGACCTCTTAATTTAATTGTTTTAGCAAACTGGCTAAATGAGCATTGCCGCCCGCGATAGGGGCCCATTGGTAATGCACGACAGGGCAACCGGTGCTTTGCAAGTCTTGAGCAAAACTGCGCAGGCCAGCGTTGATGACTTTGACGCCATCAAGCAGTGGATTACGGGAGTAGTGAGGCATTTCTGGTGCACGAACAATCAGGTGATGAGCCAGTAGCACCGCTTCTTGCAGCGTATTCATGACGACAATGTCGCCGTTAATCAGCGTGTCGATCTGCTCAGCACGCGGCTGAGGATCTTGCTGTGTACCGGTTACGGTTGCGATGACCACCAGTGGATTCTCGGGGCCACGTGCCGTGCGGACTTTATTGACCGCCTCTAACACTGCGGTGGCAGG
The DNA here is from genome assembly GCF_036648275.1 of Hafnia sp. Taxonomy (NCBI): domain Bacteria; kingdom Pseudomonadati; phylum Pseudomonadota; class Gammaproteobacteria; order Enterobacterales; family Hafniaceae; genus Hafnia; species Hafnia sp. The sequence goes on from NZ_JAVXIQ010000012.1 coordinate 123,462, forward strand.
ATCGGCACATGCGCCATAGCCCAACACGACATCGACCAGCAGCACGCCAATGTCTGGCTGGTGGGCAATTTTTTGGATCTCAAGTGAGCGGCTGGTAGGGTCAATCATTGGATGTGGGCGGCCAACGGTATACGCATCGTCACCCAGATCGATAAGGGTATGTCCTTGAGCGTGCAGCATAATGCCACGATCGTGTTTGCTATCGGTTTTGGCGCTTATCTGCTCAGCCAATAACATTGCGGCTTCAGCCGCCAGCGTACCGCCGGCATAGAGACCTAGGATTTTCTTGCCGATGACGCTCGGCTGCGCGGCGGCAATTTCTTCGACGCTGGCGAGCATCACGGCAAGATGAGCGGCTTCGGCTAATGAACTGGCTAACCAAACATTACCTTCATGTTTTTGCTCAGGCTTAGTGCCAAGGAAGAGCGCGACAACCGGTTTTGCCACCGCTTGCATGGCGGTTATCACCCGCTGGCGTACGCTTTCGGCCGGAGGTTTGGAAACGAAGGCCAGTACTTTGCTTTGTTCATCACCGGCGAGAATTTCTAGGGCGCTTAATGCGCTGATGCCGCCAATGGCCTCGCTAAGATCTCGGCCACCGAGACCCAGTGCATGGGTGACGCCTTGCCCGAGCAGCGCGATTTGTGACGTAAGTTCTTGAATACCTGTTCCTGAGGCACCAATCACCCCGATAGAACCTTTAGGCAGCACGTTGGCGAAGGCTAAGGGCGCACCGGCGACCATGGCGGTGCCGCAGTCTGGCCCCATTACCAGCAGCCCTTTTTCCCGTGCGGTTTGTTTCAGCGCGAGTTCTTGTTCAACGGGCACGTTGTCGGAGAACATCATGACGTTTTTGCCGTTCTCCAATCCCTGACGCGCCAGATCGTTGGCATATTCGCCAGCAACGGAAATAAGCAACAAATTAGCATCGGGAAGCTTTTGCTGTGCGCTGTCCCAGCGGCGAACTTTTTGCAAATGTTGTCCAGAAGCTTGCCCTTGGGCAATGGCGCTCAGCTCGGTTTCTAGCTGACGGCCAATAAGCTGCGTAATATCAGGGATCTCTTCATGAGTACGTATCGCTACGCAGATATCATTTGGCGTGGCGCTGGTAAAACTTTCATGCCAAAAGCCCGTGGTCTCTAGGAGCGATTTGTTAGCTGGAGTACCCATCATGACGGAGACTTCATCCACCTGAGGTGACTCACTGAGCTTGCGTGATATCAGCATCAGGCTTACAGAATCCTGAAAACTGCCTTTTTTTACAGATGCATAAATCATTTTAATTCCCTCGGATTATTTCTTTTCTTTCAGGAACAACATGCCGCACAGGCCAATGACCAAGAGGGCTGCTGATACATAGAAACTGGAGGCCAAACTGCCGGTGAGATCGCGAGCGGCACCGGCGATGATCGGCGCTAAAATAGAGGAACTCATGCCGATGAAGTTGAATAAACCAAAGGCGGTGCTGTAGTTATTTTCGTCCACGCTATCGGCAACCAACGCCACCAGAACGGGGTCAAGCGCCAGCTTGCCAACCAAACCATAAATACACAGTGCTGTAATAACGCCGCCCATGGTTGGCATCCAAACAATTGAGAGCATGCTCAGAATCGCGAGAGGAACCAGAATTAAAATGAGCGGTTTACGTTTACCTAAACGGTCTGAAATGGTTGAGAACAGCAGGGCACCAGGGATTGAAATCCATGCCACTAAGGACGAGATAAAGCCGGTTTCACTGCCTGGGATCCCTCGCTCGCTTTGGAGGTAATACGGTAACCATGTCAGAATGACGAAGAATCCGAACAGGCTGCAGAACACCATCAGATAGACCAACAGCAGGTTGCGGTTTTTAAACAAATCGCTGAATTTACCTTTTTTAACCACGATGCCATCGGCGGTGACCGCGCTGCGTTTCTTTTCTTTAACGAAGAACCAGATCGCTAAGCCGGTCAGGATGCTAGGCACGGCCATGGCATAAAATGGCATTCTCCAGCTGTGACCCTGATCGTAAACCAACCAGCTTGACGACATCAGCCCAAGAGCAATACCGAATGCCATACCGCTGTTAATGATGGCGCTGCCGAGAGAACGATATTTTTTAGGAATTTGTTCCGAAGATAAACCATATTGAGGGCCGTAATAGGTCCCTTCTCCCGCACCGGTGACGACACGAGAAAATAGTAGCGTTGTCCATGTTTTGGCCCATCCGGTGACGGCGGTAAAAACACCGAATAATAAAAACCCAGGGACTAATACTTTCTTCTTACCGATTTTGTCCCCTAAAATCCCGGCGGGAACTTGCAATAGAGCATAGGAGAAATAAAAAACTGAATTAAGTATTCCTAATTGTGTTCCGTTTAATCCAAATTCTTTTTGTAATTCTCCCATGACTGGGTTCAATACAGTACGGTCTGCATACATAAATATCCAGCCGAGCCAGAATAAAAATACGGTTACCCACCAAGCGGGTATTCCTGTTTTTTGCGGTGCGCCCGCATGCTCTATCGATTGTGACATAAGATACTCCCCTGAATACCCTATACTTATCGCTTCTGGAGCGTTAGCTGTTCTGCTTATCCCTATCACTGATTTAATCGGTGGTGCTGGGCATTAAGAATGCTACCGTCCCCAATATTGATATTATTGGGCATAGCTATAATGAAAATGGTTCGTGCCAAATCGCTATGACAGTAAGCTATAATAATCGTAAGGGGATTCTGGTGAGATAAATCACATTTGATCTATTGTAAGGTAAGTTTTCTTATTTGAAGGCCTATTAGTAAAAAAAATTAAAAAATCTATTATTCAATTTTATTTAATTAAACGGCGCCGTGGTATTCCGATTATAAAAAAATAATAGACTGTATTTTAAATGTAGCAACCATCACATTTTATATTTTAAATAAACTTATTTTTACCCCAACAAATTAACGTTTTTTATGGGGAATAAAAATGAAACCAACCGTCGTTATTGCGCTGGGGGGAAACGCTATCTTACAGCGTGGAGAAGTTCTTTCGGCCCAAAATCAGTATAAAAATATTGCTCAGGTGGCAGAGGTGGTTGCGGGGCTGGTCAAAAATTATCGCGTCGTGATTGTGCATGGCAACGGCCCGCAGGTGGGATTGCTGGCGCTGCAAGGTGCGCTAGATCAGCAAACGCCTGCGTATCCGCTGGACATTTTAGTGGCTGAAACTCAGGGAATGTTGGGTTATATGATTGCTCAGTCGTTGGGGCAGAAAGAGAACATTCCGCAGGTGGTTAGCCTGCTGACGCGTATTGAAGTAGAGGCTAACGATCCTGCGTTCCAACAGCCAAGTAAATTTATTGGCCCTGTATATCTTCCCGATCAGCGGCATGAGCCTGAGCTCCGATATGGTTGGACGATGAAAGCAGACGGTCAATATTTTCGTCGCGTGGTGGCTTCGCCTAAGCCGAGAAAAGTGGTTGAGCTAGCGTCGATCAAGTGTCTGTTAGATAGCGACCATATTGTGGTTTGTGCTGGCGGAGGTGGAATGCCGGTTGTCGCAAGCCAACAGGGATATTGCGGCGTTGAAGCTGTTATTGATAAGGATTTATCCGCCGCGTTGTTAGCCCAAGAGTTACAAGCAGAATATTTGATGATTTTGACCGATGCGGATGCGGTTTATCAGGATTGGGGAACGCCACAGGCGCGGGCATTGCGTCATGTGACTCCTGAGGTGTTGCGCCCGTTTGCGGCTCCTGACGGTGCAATGGGGCCGAAGGCGGAGGCGGTGATTGAGTTTGTTGAACAAACGGGTGGAACGGCATTTATCGGTGCATTAGCCGATGCTGAAGCAATATTGCGCCGAGAGAAAGGCACCTGCATTACGCCAGAAACTGCGACTGTTCTATAAAACAAAATAAGCGCGCCGTGAATATCAGGCGCGCTTATTAATAAAGTGAACAGTGATTACAGTTTGCCCAACGTCGCTACCATCACAGCTTTAATGGTGTGCAGACGGTTTTCCGCTTCGTCAAACACGATGCTGTGCTCGGATTCAAACACTTCGTCGGTCACTTCCATTCCACCATGTAGCCCGTATTGCTCTGCCATCTGTTTGCCCACGGCGGTTTGATCGTCATGGAAAGCTGGTAAACAGTGTAGGAATTTTACCTGTGGGTTGCCGGTCAGTTTGATGACGTTCATGTTGATTTGATAAGGCAGTAGCTGGGCGATACGCTCTTTCCACACTTCTTTTGGTTCGCCCATGGAAACCCAAACGTCGGTGTAAAGGAAATCGGCGTCTTTCACGCCTTCCGCCAGATCTTCGGTTAAGACCAGCTTAGCGCCAGTTTTGTCGGCGATCGCCTGACATTGAGCCACCAGCTCGGCCTCGGGCCAGCAGGCTTTTGGCGCAACGAGACGCAGCTCCATCCCCATCAGCGCAGCGCCTTCTAGCAATGAATTGCCCATGTTATTACGTGCGTCGCCAAGGTACGCCAATTTCACCTGTGACAGCGGTTTATTTGGCATATGTTCTTGAATTGTTAGTAGATCGGCTAAAATTTGGGTTGGGTGAAACTCATTGGTTAATCCATTCCAAATAGGCACACCGGCATACTGTGCCAAGGTTTCCACCACGTCCTGTCCCCAGCCGCGATACTGGATGGCGTCGTACATTCTGCCCAGCACGCGGGCGCTGTCTTTGATGGATTCTTTGTGGCCGATTTGGCTGCCGTTTGAGCCTAAATAGGTGACATTAGCGCCTTGGTCGTAAGCGGCAACTTCGAAAGAGCAGCGGGTTCGGGTGGAGTCTTTTTCGAAGATGAGCGCGATATTTTTGCCTTTCAGCGTTTGTGGTTCATTACCTGCCTTCTTAGCCTGCTTAAGTTCAGCGGCTAAAGTGAGTAGATATGCGATATCTGCAGGCGTGAAGTCCAGTAATCTAAGAAAATGATGCCGATATAACTGACTCATAGTGCTCATCCCCAGTTGTGTTTTTATTGTGCTGCGTGAATTAATATTCACATTATGTGTATTAAAATTCAAAATCAACCCCTGAGAGATAAATATTCACGTTTCTTATGGAGGCATGAGCGCGGCTGTGGGAGAATGAAAGTAGCGTGATTGCATACAGATTGAGGACAAAGGCATGGCAAATCCTGAGCTATTAGAAGAACAACGTGAAGAAACCCGCCTGATCATTGAAGAACTGCTGGACGACGGCAGCGATCCAGACGCGTTATACACCATTGAACATCACCTTTCGGCGGATAACTTTGAGCTGTTAGAAAAAGCGGCGGTTGAAGCTTTTAAACTCGGCTACGAAGTTACTGATGCTGAAGAGCTGGAAGTTGAAGACGGTACGCTGCTGATGTGCTGCGATGTGATCAGCGAAGTTGGCCTGAATGCGGAAGTGATCGACACTCAGGTTGAACAGCTGGTGAACCTCGCTGAAAAAATGAACGTGAACTACGACGGCTGGGGCACCTACTTCGAAGATCCTAACGGTGAAGAAGGTGACGACGATGAAGATGACGACGCAGAAGGCGTTGATGA